>RZYK01000050.1 GCA_009930355.1 Campylobacterota bacterium
TGTTTGAAATTTCACATTCCATTTTGGCTCCTTAAAATAAATTAAGCCAAAAGTGTAGCACTTCGTAGCTTTTATTGGGATTATCTTTTTTACATGTAAGCTTTAGCGACGCTTTAAAATAACTCCAGATTCCAAATGCTCAGTATTGGGGAATTGGTCAAACAGGGCAAAATGCTCAATGGAGTAGTTTTTGCATAAAACCTCCAAATCACGTTTGAGGGTATGGGGATTACAGGAGATATAGATGATGTTCTCAAAACGTGAAATGAACGCCAAACTTTTCTCATCCATACCAGAGCGTGGAGGATCAACAAAAACATGCGAAAAGGCATAAGCATCCAAATCAATACCCGCCAAACGGTTGAATACACGCTCTTTGTTCAGAGCAGAAGTAAGCTCCTCCGCACTTAAGCGTAAAAAGGTGATGTTGGGAACATCGTTGAGTTCACAGTTTTTCAGCGCTGAGGCAATGGAGGTTTTTGAAATTTCAGTAGCGAGCACTTTTTTAAATTTTCCAGCCATGGGAAGCGTAAAATTACCATAGCCACAGTAAAGCTCTAGCAAATCCTCGCACGATTCAAGATGGCTTAACACCCAGCCAATCATCTTCTGATTCATCGTTCGGTTAGGTTGCGAAAATCCCCCCTCAATGATATGGTAGCGATAGGCTTTACCTTCCAGTGAAAAACGCTCTTCCACAAAATCCTGACTGAGCACCTTTTTCATGCCACGACTGCGTCCGATCACAAAAACACCAAACGCTTCCTCAAGCTTTTTAGCTTCCTCTTCCCATGCCTCATCTAAAGGTTTGTGGTAAATGAGTGTGACCAAAAGATGCTCTGAAGAGCTCAAAAATTCAATGGCAAAAATGCGTTCACGAAGCACACTAACATCCTCAATCGCTTTGAGTAACTTTGGCATCAATGTGTCAATGTGCTCTTCTACCTTTGGACAGGCATCAATGCATACCGCACCTTTTTTATCCATCGCACCCATGGCGTAGGAAATCTTCTCACCCTCTTTCCAAATACGAAATTCCGCCCGTCCACGGTAGTGTTCTGAAGCGGATTCAAAGAAGGTAAACTCTTTTACATGTAAAGGTTCAAAAAGCGTCTGAATAGTCGCTTTTTTATGGGCAACTTGCGCTTCATAATCCAACGCATAGAGCGTACAGCTCCCACATTTTCCAAAATATGAACACTCCATGAATCTCCAGTTTATGTATTTTTGTATGTAAAATTATATGTATTAAAGCACAGCGTTTGAAAGTAAACCAATCAGTCCACCAAAAACACCACCCCAAACAACCAACCAGCCAAGGTGTTCTCTCATAAATTCTTGAACAATCTCTTTGACCATCTTAGGGCTTAACTCACTTAGTCTTGCATCTATCATCTGCTCAACCGTTTGAAGCATGTCATGACTGAGTGATGAATTTTGTATATTTTGTGCAATTTTTTGCTGAAATACATTACTTTGAGCAATTTCGATAATAGAATCTTTAAGCTTTACGCTAAAAGGTTCACGAAGCCCCTCTAGGGCACTTGCTCCTCCAAACATGCCTAGCATCCCGCCAAAAGAGGACTCCATAACGGTTTTAGTCAATGCATCAAAGGCAGGGCTAACGTCCATTTCTGCAATAATCGGCGCTAAATCAAGGTGTTTTTCCTCTTTGGTAAAAAAAGCATCCAGCTGTTCTTTAGTAAAAAACTGTGTCATCATCAGGTTTTTAATAGAGGTTTTAAATGCCTCAAAACGAAGTTCAATGACACCACTACCATAGAAAAAGGGGACTTTTTCAAAGAGCATATGAATGGCAATTTGATTGGTAATAGCACCTGAGAGGGCAAAAAGACCTGCGAGTAAAGACCATTTGGCATAAGGCTCAGGCAGGGCAAACGAAAGCAATATCATCACAATACTTGCAAGATTGGTCAGCCAGCTTTTATCGAGTATCATCTCTTCTCCTTTTAAAAAATCGTGCCATTATACTGTGGCATGTTTTAACTGACGTTTATTGAGCTTAGCAACACTCTCTTTTTGCTCCTCTTTGGGTACGTAGTTTTCCCTTAAGAATGAGGGCATTTTACGTCCACGAACCGTCATAATATCATCAATCAATAAAGCTTTGATCTCCTCTTCCCCCTGTCCTAAAACTTCACAAAGGTAGCGAAAAATAAGCTGAGCCAAACGGTCAAGTGAAATCTGCCATGTGGACTCCGTTTGGCTGTAAAGCCATTCGCTAAAAGCGTAAAAGCCCTCATAGACCTTGCCCTCTTTCCATAAAAGGGTAGCACTTCTTTTAAAGTTTCCACTGTTGTAGACCATATCCCAAAAACGGGCAAAGCGCTTCATTTTTTGCATCTGCGCAAAAGAGATTAAATCATTTTGTAAAATATCATAGGGTGGCATATCCGAATAAACCATACCATAGATTTCATCGTGGCGAGAGAGCGTTGTGCCTGAGAGTTTCTTTAAAATACCTATTTGAATTTCACACTGAGTCAGCGAATAAAGCATGTCTAAATTGCGTCCAAATCCCTCTAAATTCTCCCCTGGTAAACCGATAATTAAATCTACATGTAAATGCGCATGGGTTTGTTGCTGTAAAAAGGCAAGGTTATCCTCAATTTTGGGAAGATTTAAACGCCTGTGAATATTTTTAGAAATAAGTGGGTCTAGCGTTTGAATGCCCACTTCTAATTGAAGCGCAGCGGGTGGAAACTGCGCTATTTTTTCTCTTAGTTTTTGGGGAAAATGGTCAGGAATCACCTCAAAATGAACAAAATACTCCTCTGTTTTTTCCAGAAAAAAGTCTAAAAGTTTTGTGGCATTTTCGATGCTTAAATTAAAGGTTCTATCAATAAATTTAAAATTACGAACCCCTCGGTGCCACAGTTTTTCAAGCTCCCCTATAAAACGTCCTATCTCAATGTCCCGTACTTTTTTATCGGCGGAGGAGAGACAAAACTCACAGGTAAAAGGACATCCACGACTCGCTTCCACATAACAATAGCGGTTTTTAATGTCATGCTCGGTGTAATAATCATAGGGAAGTTTAATGCTATTCATATCCACCATCGGTGCTTTTATCACTTTTTCACTCGGGGCATTGTCCCTTAAAATGGTTTTGCACAGCTCATAAAAAGCAATATCCCCCTCCCCTTGAATGATATAATCAGCCAAAGAAAAATCAACACGATGGGGAAAATGACTCGCCTCAGGACCACCTAAAATAATGATAATCTTGGGTGCTACTTTTTTCAATATACAAAGAAGCTCATGCACTTCCAAAGCATTCCAAATGTAAGCACCTATGCCAACAATTTTTGGCTGATAGCTTAAAATCTCCTCCGCTGCATCGGCGACACTGCCATTGATGACAAATTCTAAAATCTTTGCCTTCTCCTGAAGTTCCTTTAGGTTGGCAAATAAATAGCGCTGTGCAATGGACGTATGGGTATAGCGTGCGTTAAAGGTCGTAAGTAAAATCTCTTTCATGGTTTCTCAATTATTTTTTATTTTATTATAATAAAACTTTTTGGTTATCTTTGTTAAAATCCTTCCGCTTAAATGGAATCGGGGCGTAGCGCAGCCTGGCTAGCGCGCTACCTTGGGGTGGTAGAGGTCGCGTGTTCGAATCACGTCGCTCCGACCATTGAGTCTTCTTTTATCATTCAACCTTTTGTCTCATCTTTACATGTAAATCATTCTAACCTTCCTTAATTCTCTTTTGTGCTACTATAAATATAATTTTTCTCATGGGAGGTTATGATGCGTTATATTCGTTTCTTCAATGAACTTCAACTCAGTGACATTGCTCTTGTAGGTGGCAAAAATGCCAGTTTAGGAGAGATGTACCAAAAACTCACCCCCAAAGGTATTTTAGTTCCCAATGGTTTTGCCACAACCAGTGAAGCGTATCATCTTTTACTGGAAGAAAATGGCATTAAAGCGATGATTGAGAAGTATCTGCGTAATGTAGATGTTTCCAATACAACTCTTTTACAAGCAAGTGGTAAAGCCATTCGGGAGGCTATCTTAAAAGCTACGTTGCCTCATGAATTAACGCAAGAGCTTTTAAGTGCCTATAAAATACTCTCTCGTGAATATAAAGTCGACAATGTAGATGTCGCCGTACGCTCTTCTGGAACAGCTGAGGATTTGCCAGATGCTAGTTTTGCAGGGCAACAAGAGACCTTTTTAAATATAGACTCACCTGAGAAATTGCTTCAAAGTGTTAAGCAGTGTTACGCCTCTTTGTTTACAGACCGTGCCATTAGTTACCGCTCTAGCCGTGGATTTGACCACTTTAAAGTGGCACTCTCTGTGGGGGTTCAAAAGATGGTGCGAAGCGATAAGGCCAGCAGTGGCGTCATGTTTAGCATAGACACGGAGAGTGGTTCGCATGACCTTGTTTTAATCAATGCCACATGGGGACTGGGTGAAAATGTGGTCAGTGGTCGGGTCAATGCCGATGAGTTTTTAGTCTTTAAACCCACGCTTGCAAAAGGTTTTCCAACCATTTTGAAACGCTCTTTGGGGAGTAAAAAAGAGAGAATGCTTTATCACCATCAGCATCAAACGATTAATGTCCCTACATGCGAGGAAGAGCAAAATCATTTTTCCATCAATGATGATGAAGTGTTAGCACTTGCCCATCAAGCGCTCTTGATTGAAGCCTATTATGAGCGTCCTATGGATATTGAGTGGGCAAAAGATGGTAACGATGGCAAACTCTACATTGTGCAAGCCCGTCCTGAAACCGTACAAAGCAAGCGAGATATTCAAAGTATTGAGAAGTATACACTTAGTAGCAAAAACGCAACGATTTTAGCAACGGGGCGTGCTGTGGGCGATAAAATAGGCAGTGGAGCAGTGAAAATTATTCACGATA
The DNA here is from genome assembly GCA_009930355.1 of Campylobacterota bacterium. Lineage (GTDB taxonomy): Bacteria > Campylobacterota > Campylobacteria > Campylobacterales > Sulfurospirillaceae > Sulfurospirillum. The sequence continues at coordinate 4,898 of RZYK01000050.1, forward strand.
CCTCTGAGTTTACGTTCTTTAATGCAGGTGATATTTTGGTGGCTGATACGACGAATCCTGATTGGGAGCCTATTATGAAAAAGGCTTCTGCCGTGGTGACCAATCGAGGAAGCAGAACCTGCCATGCTGCCATTGTCGCACGAGAAATTGGCGTACCAGCTGTGGTTGGATGCGGGAATGCCACGGACGTTTTAGCGAATGTTTCAGAAGTGACGGTGAGTTGCGCAGAGGGCGAAGAAGGGTATATTTACGAGGGAAAACTTCCTTTTACATGTAAGACCATTGACATGAACTTACAGCCCACTAAAACAAAATTAATGATGAATGTAGGCAATCCAGCCGAAGCATTCAACTTAGCCAAAATGCCTAATGATGGTGTGGGGTTGGCACGCATGGAGTTTATTATGACGCACTCCATTAATGCGCATCCTATGGCATTGGTGGATTTGTATCAGGGAAAAGGGATTGAGGAAGAGGAAAACATTCGCTCTTTTATGAAGCCTTATGTCGATGCTAAGGCTTTTTTTATTGATAAGCTTTGCGAGGGGATTGGACTGATCGCTGCAGCATTTTACCCTCGATCTGTCATTATTCGAACGAGTGATTTTAAAAGTAATGAGTATGCCAATATGCCAGGGGGCAAGGTGTATGAGGTGGACGAAGAGAACCCCATGATTGGTTTTCGTGGGGCGAGTCGTTACTATGATGAAAGCTATAAAGAGGCGTTTGCATGGGAGTGTGAAGCCCTTAAAAAGGTACGTGATGCGATGGGATTGGACAATGTCATTATTATGCTTCCTTTTGTAAGAACGCCCGAAGAGGGGAAAAAGGTTATTGAGATTATGAATGCGCAAGGCTTAGTGCAAGGGCAAAACGGTCTTAAAATTTATGCCATGTGCGAAATCCCTGCCAATGTTATCATTGCCGATACGTTTTTAGATATCTTTGATGGGTATTCGATTGGTTCAAACGACCTTACCCAACTGGTGTTAGGAGTCGATAGGGACAGTGGTAAAATCGCTCATGTTTTTAACGAGCGAAATCCAGCAGTCAAAGCAATGCTCAAAATGGCCATAGAGGCATGTAAAAGGCGAGGTAAATACATAGGAATTTGTGGGCAAGCACCCTCTGATTATCCTGAAATTACAGAATTTTTAGTGAGAGAAGGCATAGAGTCTATTTCACTCAATCCCGATTCTCTCTACAAAATGCATCACGTGGTGGAAGAAATCGAAGCAAACGTGCTTTAAAATTGTTTTACATGTAAAGACTCTTCGTGATGGGGGAGTCTTTTTTCTATCTCTTCACTGGTGGCTTCACGTACCCCAATCACCGTACCATCAAAGACAATACTCATCCCAGCCAAAGAGTGATTGGCATCTAAAACCACTTTATCCTCATCAATGTGGGTAATGATATAACTCATCATCAATTCATCCTCTTCACTCTCGCCAAAAATCATCTCCATCTCATCACCCACGGCAATGGCTTCATCAAAAAGGGCTCTATCTTCAATCAACACTAAGGCTTCTTGACGTTCACCAAAGGCATCCTTAGCACTTAGTTCAAGATGTATACTCTCCCCCACACCTTTACCCTCAAGGGCTTTTTCAATGCTTTCAAATACATCACCGTATCCACCATGCAGGTAGATCAAAGGGTTCGCCCCACTGTCTATGAGCGTATTGTGGGTATCAAAAAGGGTATAGTCTAGGGTTACAAGACAATTTTTAGTAATAGTCAAAAGAATCCTTACATGTAAAAGTAAAGAGCCACACGTGAAAGTGACTCTTTGGTGTATTAGTTAGAAAGTTCGTAGTTCTCAATGAGATTAAAATTGAGGTATTTGTATACTTTGTCGGTTTTACCCGCTAATTTCTTAGGTACCAAACTCATATACTCCTCCACACTTGGAAGTCGGCCTAAAAGTGCACAAAGGGCTGCAAGTTCAGCACTTCCTAAATAGACTTTTGAGTTTGGCCCCATGCGGTTATCAAAGTTTCGGGTTGAGGTTGAAAAGACCACCGCACCCTCACGGACATTGGCTTGATTGCCCATACAGAGTGAACATCCAGGGATTTCAATACGAGCACCCGCATTGCCAAAAATAGCATAATATCCCTCTTCAATAAGCTGATTTTTATCCATTTTTGTCGGTGGTGCTATCCAAAGTGTGGTAGGAACTTTCCCCTCCCCTTGCAAGACTTCGCCTAAAGCTCGGTAATGTCCAATATTGGTCATACAGCTTCCCACAAACACTTCATCAATTTTGTGAGGGCGCTCGGGATTGGCGAGTACTTCACTCAGCGTTGCCACATCATCAGGGTCATTGGGGCATGCCAAAATGGGTTCTTTAATCTCACTCAAATCAATCTCAATAATCTCTGCATACTCAGCATTCGCATCTGCCCTTAAAAGTTTAGGCTCTTTGAGCCACGCTTTCATTTTATCGGCACGTCTTTGAAGTGTTATAGCATCTTCGTACCCTGCTTTAATCATTGACTCCAAAAGCACAATATTTGATTTTAAATACTCAATGACACTCTCTTCATCTAAAGCAACACTACACGCTGCCGCACTGCGCTCCGCAGAGGCATCGCTGAGCTCAAATGCTTGTTCGACTTTGAGTTTTGGAAGTCCCTCTATCTCTAAAATGCGCCCTGCAAAAATGTTCTTTTTATTTTTCTTTGGAACAGTAAGTAAGCCTTTTTTAATGGCATAGTAAGGAATGGCATTAACCAAATCACGCAGCGTAATGCCCGCTTGCATTTCACCTTTAAAACGAACCAGTACCGACTCAGGCATATTTAAAGGCATACTGCCTGTCACAGCAGCAAACGCTACCAACCCAGAACCCGCTGGAAAAGAGATACCAATAGGAAAACGGGTATGACTGTCTCCTCCTGTACCCACTGTATCAGGTAAAACCATACGGTTAAGCCATGAGTGAATGACTCCGTCTCCTGCACGTAAGCTCACACCGCTTCGAGAGGTAATAAACGAAGGAAGGGTATGGTGAAGCTTCACGTCACTAGGCTTTGGATACGCAGCGGTATGACAAAAACTTTGCATCACCAAATCAGCGCTAAATCCTAACGCAGCAAGCTCTTTAATCTCATCTCGAGTCATAGGACCCGTGGTGTCTTGGCTGCCAACAGTGAGGGTTTGAGGCTCAACGTACATGCCTGCACGAACCCCTTCAACACCACACGCACGTCCGACCATTTTTTGTGCTAAGGTATACCCTACCCCTTTTTTAGCTTCTGGTTGTTCAGGTTTGGCAAAAATACTCTCAGGCGCCATACCCAAAGAGGCTCTTGCTTTTGAAGTTAGTCCTCTTCCAATAATCAAAGGAATACGTCCTCCAGCACGGTACTCATCGGCAAGCGTGTTTGGCATCAGCGTAAAGGTTCCAACCACGTTTCCCTCTTTTTCAACTCTCCCTGCTAAAGGATAAACATCAATAATATCGCCTGTTTCTAAGCCTTCAACATTCACTTCAATGGGAAGCGCTCCGCTGTCTTCTGCGGTGTTGAAAAAAATTGGCGCAATGGTCGTTCCTAAAATCAGTCCACCTGTTTTTTTATTGGGAACAAAGGGAATTTCTCTTCCCATCCACCATTGAATGGAATTAATGCCTGATTTGCGACTACTGCCTGTTCCTACAACATCACCCACATAAGCAACTTCATACCCTTTGGCTTTGAGCTCTTTAATTTTTTCAAGCGAACCTGGTAGACGTTTGACCAACATAGCATTGGCATGCAAAGGAATATCACTTCTGGTGAACGCTTCACTGGCAGGGCTTAAATCATCGGTATTGGTCTCTCCAGAAACTTTTAAAACCGCTACAGTGATTTTTTCAGGCATCGGTGCTTTACATGTAAACCACTCTGCATTTGCCCATGAAAGCATCACCTCTTTGGCATAGGCATTGGTTTTGGCTAACGCTTCAATGTCATTGAAAGAGCCATAGACCAAAACAATGTTTTTAAGCGCATGACAGGCGGCTTTTGCGACGGAGGTATCGCTTGAACTTAAAGCATCTACCAAAGGCTGAACATTGTATCCACCTAGCATTGTGCCTAAAAGCTCTATCGCTTCCACAGGCGTAATAGCTTTACATGTAACTTTTTTCTGAGTGATGTCGTTTAAAAAAGCAGCTTTAACATACGCAGCTTCATCCACACCAGGCAAAACACGATTGGCAAGGAGCTCTTTTAAAAAAGCTTGGTCTCCTTCCTCTTTTTTGAGCAGTTCTATCACTTCTGCTGTTTTTTTCGTATCAAGAGGTAACGCAGGAATCCCCAAAGCGGCTCGTTCATTGACTTCTGTAGTGTATGTTTCAAAAAAATTCATTTAGACTCCTTTACGTGATTCAAACAATAATTTCTCTTTGACCCTTAGAATTTTGAGCGGAGAGAATCCCCATTGCTTCTAGTTGTTCTACAATGGTTGCGGCTCTATTGTACCCAATATTAAGTCTTCGTTGAATATACGAGATGGAACTTTTTCGCTCATTTAAGACAATGGCTTTGGCATCTTCAAACAATTCATCCAATTCGCCGCTATCTTTACTTCCAGACCCAGAAGAAAAGCCCTCTTCACTCTCTTTTAAAAAACTCTCATCATATTGAACAGGACGTTGTTTTTTAAGGTATTCAACCACTTTATCAATCTCATCTTCTGAGGTATAAGGTGCATGCAAACGAATAAGTCCAGACGTGCCTGGAGGGGTAAAAAGCATATCACCATTGCCTAAAAGCGAATCTGCTCCCATAGCATCCAAAATGACTTTTGAGTCTATTTTTTGCCCTACTTTAAAGCTAATGCGTGAGGGTAAATTGGCTTTAATAAGACCTGTGACAACATCCACTGAAGGTCGTTGGGTGGCTACAATAATATGAATACCACTGGCTCTTGCCATTTGTGCCAAACGGGCGATGTAAAACTCCACATCTTTTCCACTGGTCATCATTAAGTCTGCTAATTCATCAATAATAATGACAATGTAAGGCAATGGCTCAACCCCAATACTTTTGGCTTTTTCATTATAATTTTCAATGTTTTTCGTGCGTGACCTACTCATAAGCTGATAACGTCGCTCCATTTCACTGACCATATTGGCAAGAGCCACAATCGCTTGCTTTGGTTTGGTAATAACAGGGGTTAAAAGGTGTGGAATATCGTTGTAAATCGAAAATTCAAGCATTTTTGGGTCTATCATCAAAAATCGAAGCGTATCAGGAGAATTACGGTACAACAAGGAAAGTAACATCGCATTAATTCCCACACTTTTACCACTTCCCGTAGTTCCAGCAACAAGTAAATGGGGCAATTTTTTCAAATCGGTCACAAAGGCATTGCCTACAATGTCTTTTCCCAACGCAATGGTGAGCGGTGAAGAGGATTTTTTAAAAATATCACTCTCTAAAATTTCTTTGAGATAAATCGTCTCAATTTTATGATTAGGCACTTCAATGCCCACAACATCTTTCCCTGGAACAGGTGCTTGAATACGAATGGTTTTCGCACGAAGTGCCATAGCAAGGTCATCTTGCAGGGTTAAAATACGTGAAACTTTAATATGAGGGGCAGGTTTAAACTCAAACGTGGTGACCACAGGCCCTGAGTAGGTACGAACCACATCACCTTCGATTTTAAAGCGTCTAAGTTTTTCAAGTAAATCTTGAATTTTTTGGTCGATTTCATTTTCATTGACATGGACTGTTTTTGCAGGAGGGTTTGCTAAAAATGTTAGTGGTGGCAATTTAAAATCTTTGGGTTTATCACATTCACCTTGGTCAATTTCTAAAAGAAGTTTTGTGTTTTCTTCAACTTCACTCAAAATCTCGACTTTAGAAGCACTTTTAAGACGTACAAGGCTTTTTTTAGGCTCTTCTTCTTTTAAAATTTTTTCTTCTTTTTTTTCTAATTCCAATGGAATTTCTTCATTCAATGTATTTTCTAAAGTAGTTTCACTTTCCTCATCTAGCTTAATACGTTCTTGTAAAGAAAGCTCCTCTCTCTCATAAGATGAAATGTACGTTATTTTTTTCTCTGATGAATCTTTTAGAGATTTATCTTTTGTAAAAAGTGGTTTTATAAAACTTAGAAAATCATTAATGCTAGATTCTACTAAAAGGGTTATGGAAAGCAAAAAAATAGCTATAATAAAAATCCATACGCCTAAAATACCAATGGAACTTTTTAAAAGTTCTACAATCGAACTCCCAAAACTGCCATGAAACTCATTGCTAACGATGATAGCTTGAGCCATAAGAAAAGCAAAAGAAAGAATCATAGAAGCTAAAAAGACACCAATGCGTCGTTCATCTACTTGATTCTCTTTGTAGAGTGCAAAGGAAGGTAAAATCAGAACAAAAGGATAAATAAATGAAAAATAGCCAAAAACATTTCGGTTAAGTGATCCAATATATGCACCAAATTTACCCACAACAGAAGCATCAGGTAAAATAGTTGCTACTCCAAAAAAAAGAAAAATAGCAATAAAAATAATAAAAAGAGTCTCCTTGACGATAACAGATCCTTTACATGTAAAAATAATTAAGAG
>RZYK01000286.1 GCA_009930355.1 Campylobacterota bacterium
ATATTCCTGATTATGATATAGATATTTTTCTGTCATCTCGTGCGTCACGAATGCTATCTCCTAAAAAATTAAACGCTAAAACCACCACCAAAATCGCCATCCCTGCGGGGAGCATTTGCAAGGGGTAAACACTCATTACATTTTTGGCTTCACTGAGCATCATCCCCCATTCAGGCGTGGGCGCTTGCACGCCTAGTCCTAAAAAAGAGAGTGCGGAAATACTCATAATGACCCACCCCGCATCCAGCGTGGCTAACATCACGATATCATCGAAAATGGAGGGTAAAATGTGCGTTTTTAAAATGCGAAGCGGAGCAACGCCTGTGGCTTTGGCAAAGGCAATGTAGTTTTGCTCACGATGCACCAACACAAACGAATAGATCATGCGGGTGTACCATGCCACTTTGGCGATGACATTGGCTAAGATAAGATTGCCCATGCCAGCTCCCAACATCCCTACAATGGCTAAGATCATCAGCTCACTAGGAAAGGAGAGCATCACATCGCACCCACGAAGAATGGACTCTTCGGCTTTGCGAAAAAATCCCGCCAAAATGCCTAAGATGACTCCCAAAATCAGTGTCATACTCATAGCAAACAGTGCTAAAAAAAGCGTGGTACGAATGCCAAAAAGAAGACGCGAGGCAATACACCGCCCCAAATGATCACTCCCCAGTGGAAACGCTCCACCCCATGGAGCAAATTTGAGAGCAAGGTTGGTTGCGATGGGATCATGCGGAGCAATCCATGGCGCAAAAATGCCTAAAAGAATCATTCCAACAATGACACCAAGTGAGGCGATCGCCAAAGGGTCACGCACCAATTTAGCATAAACTCCACTCACAGCTCACCTCTTAGACGAGGGTCAAGAAGCTTGATACTTACATCAGCGAGAAGATTGAAGAGCAAAAACAAAAGCGCCATTAAAAAGACATAGCCTTGAATCATGGGATAATCACGGCTAAAGATTGCACTCACACACAACCGTCCAACTCCTGGCAAAGCAAAAATAGTTTCAATAACCACCGTCCCTGCGATTAATTTTGGAATAGACATGCCAAGGGCAATCACAAAAGGGTGCAAAGCATTGATAATACGATGTTTTATAATCCTTATTTCACTCAGTCCTCTAGCCCTTGCATAAAAGATATAAGGGGCATGTTCATTTTGCAACATGTTACTTCGCATCAGTCGCATGTACGTCGCTACATAGCTTAAAAACAGAGTCAATGAGGGCAAAATAATGCCTGAGCGCTCCTCTAAGCCTGCGGTTGGGAAAAGATCTAAGGTGAGTGAAAAAAAGGCAATAAAGAGTAGTGCGAGCCAAAAGCTAGGAATGGCACCCGTAAAAAAAATGACGCTTCTGATGGCTCTATCTAAAAAACGATTGCGATATAAGGCGCACACTACGCCCAAAAATGCACCCCAAACGAGTACCAAGCCTAAGGTGATACCCGCTAAAAGAAGGGTGGTGGGAAGTGCGTGGGTTATTTCATGAAGTACGGGCGTTTTAGTAATGTAACTCACCCCAAAATCGCCCTTTAAAACACCCAAAAGCCATGAAAAATACCTTACATGTAAAGAAGCATTGAGTCCTAACTCTTCACGCATCTGCGCAATCGCTTCTGTGGTTGGGGTAATGTCATTGACCCGCAATGCTACCTCTGCTGGGTCACTAGGACTCAGGGCGGAGAGGGTAAAACTCACCACCGAAATCCCTAAGAGCAAAGGAAGCATGAGCAAAAGGCGCTTGACAATAAAACGACTCATTGCTTACTCGAAAAACATCTTTTCAAAAGGGATTTCATACTGTGAGGGATTAAAGCTCACCCCTTTAAGTTTAGGTGTAAATACCGCTTTGGTACGAGCATAACTCAGTGGCACATAAACGTTTGCATCGTGAATGTAGCTTAAAATCTCTGCGTACATTTTTGTGCGCTTTTCGTGTGATGGCTCGATTAAAATAGCTTGAATTTGCGCATCTAACCACGCTTTTTTCTCTAACCCTAACTGCGCTTGATGATCGCCATGCGCTGCCATACGCCATGAAGAGACGAACGATTGAGGATCGTAGGGTGTTCCCCATGAAAGAGCGTATTGTAAGTCAAAGTCACCGCTTTTTTGTCTATCCAAAAAGGTCTGCTTCTCCTCTCCAATAATTTTAAGTTCCACGCCTACCTCTTTAAGATTGCTTTGAATGTACTCACTAATGGCTTTTTCTTGTGCATTGTTGGCATTAAAATAAAGACGCAAGGAGAGTGTTTTTCCCTCTTTGCTTCGATACCCTAGCTTCTCATCCATCATCCAGCTCGCTTCATCCAGCAAGGCTTTAGCTTTTTCAACATCGTAAAGTTTGCGAGAGAGTGGTACATCACAATAGGGCGTTGTTGGGGCAAAAAG
>RZYK01000287.1 GCA_009930355.1 Campylobacterota bacterium
AATATTTCCAAATTGTCTAAACCAAAAATGCCTTGCTAAAAATGCAACCATAATCACCGTTATAAAAATAATACTCAGCTCCTTTAACTCTTTATCAGGAATTTTCAAGGCTAATAGTCTGTAAAAAAGATAGAGCATTAAGACAAAGCCTATCATGCCTGATTGCACTAAAACCATCAAATACTGGTTGTCGTAAAAATTAACTTTGCAGTGACGAATCACATCTTCTGAAAAATTATACGGATTTTTCTCAAGCACCTTTTGCGCAACCAAACGAAAATCACCAATACCAAAACCCATTAATGGGCTCTCCTTAAGCGCTTCATAGGTAATGAGCCAATACGCACTACGAAGTCCCCAAGAAGAGTAAAATTTACCATCTGCAATACCTTGAATATCACTAATCGCATGATTGGCTCTGGTTTGAAAATGGGGTAAGAACTTGTATGAACCTGCAAAAATAGAGATTGAAATCAATAAAAAAACAAGCAATGCTTTCAATGAAAAACGAAAATGAATGACAATGGTCACTAAAAGTGCTGCTAAAAATGCCACTTGTCCTGTACGACCATTGGAGATAAAAAGATTGATAGTCACGGTTGTAAAGAAGAGAACAAGAAAGAGTTTTTGCACACGTGTGTAATGATTACTTAAAATTCTATTGAGCAATAAAAGAGAAGTAAATGCCAAAAACATACTGTATGTCATATGCCCCATAAAAGGATTTGGGTCATGCGGTAATTTTCCCTTAACGGCATAAATATCGAAAAAAATCAGATACGCACAAATTTCACTTACCAGCATTCCATATAAAAAAGCCGTCGTCATAGAAGGAACCCATTCTTTTTTAAAAGAGGTTGCCATCACATAAATGAGAGACCAATAAGCATACATTCGCAAAAGGTTTAATCCCTCTTCTAGGTCTTCAGAATAAAGAAGTGTTACGGCCTGAAATAGCAAAAAAGCAGTAATTGCCATTAATGCGGGTGAATGTTTAATCGTATTGATTTTATCTTTTAATTGCCCTTGGAACAACCACAAAAGAGGAAATAAAACCAGAAAAAAACTTACAATGGGTCGTGAAATAGGCAGTGCGAATGCAAACAAAAGCGAACCGCCATAAAACACCTTTTCATAGGTTAGAGGAAAGAAGATGGCTTTAATTTTATATTTGCTACATGAAATCATTTTTTTCCTTATATTGATTTTTTAATTAATTATTCACACACTCTCAGCTGAGAGCTCTTTTAATGCTTTTTTTAACCTCTCAAGCCCTTCACTTTCCATACTACCCCCTATTTTCTCTAACCATAAAGGATGAATATGCGACACTAAAACGGGCATTGTTTTTACGCCAACAATACGTGCCACTACAAAACGGTGACGCCCGCTTTTAGACTTAATAATCTCTCCATTACGCCCAATGCTTACTTCTGGCATATCCTGCTCAATATCCATACGATAGCCATCGGTATTTAAGCTATAAAAAAGTCCTAAAAGATACTTATCAAAAAAAGCATCTAGCTCCTTAAATGTTTTAATGGAACGTTTTTTATAACGCATTCCTTGTCCAAAATAACGCCCTAAAATAAGCTGAAGCGCTGCAAGTTTATACCATATACTTTTACGAAAATTATTTCTATGCTTCCAGAGATTTTCCATTCTTTTGTAACGACCAATTTTTTCAACTTTGATAACATTACAGTCCCAATTTCCGCTTGGAGAAAAGAGATGATCCAAATTTTTGAAAAATTTTTCACTCCGTTTCTTTCCAATAAAAAATCCTAACATTCTTACAAAAGAACGATTCATAAACGAGGGATACCCATACGTATCTACCTTTTGAGGATCAACAATCAAAACAAGCGTCTCACCCAAAAGCGCTTGTGCCTCTTTAGTCTTTACATGTAAAGATTTCATCGACTTTTTTTACTCCAAAAAGCCAGTACATTTCTCCAAAAAGGGGTACACTCTTTTCCAAAATAGTGCTTTAAAAAAATGGCTAATTCCTCTTCATGAACCTCAAGCCTTCGAATACAGTGCATATCAAAAAATGTTTTCGTTAAAAATGAAATTCGACTAAGCCCTGCATAATGTACCTTATCGGTATCTATGAGGTACAATTTTTCCGTGCCATTGTTCTCTTGCACTAAAAAATTATGCAATACTATATCGGTATGACGAATATGCGCATCGTGCATTTTTTTGGTATAGTGTGCCATTTTTAAGAATAATGATTCAAAGTGACTGGAATGTTGAGCATAATCCTCTTTGAGTTCATGAGCATTTTCAATCGCTTCAAAAATCGCGACACTTCTTTTATTCCAGGGTAATGAAGCCATTGAAAAATACCCAATGGGCTTAGCCGTAGGGATATCATTTCGATAG
>RZYK01000288.1 GCA_009930355.1 Campylobacterota bacterium
TCAAAAAAACGCATTAACTCTCTAATTTCATTTTTATCCATTGAATTCTCCTAATAATTTGCCATTTTTTGGCATAACATAAAGTGTGTTATAATACCATACTAAAGATATACACTCACTTAATAATATAAAGGTAGTTTTATGGGTTTAAAAGCAGACAGTTGGATACGAGAAAAATCGCTTAAAGAGCATATGATAGAGCCTTTTTGCGAAGAACAAGTCGGGCGTGATGTAGTCAGTTATGGGGTAAGTAGTTACGGCTATGATATTCGAGTGGGACGTGAATTCAAGATTTTTACCAATGTCAATTCGACTGTGGTTGACCCCAAAGAATTTGACGATAAAAATGTCATTGATTTTACAGGAGATATTTGTATTGTTCCACCCAATTCATTTGCCTTGGCACGTACAGTTGAGTACTTTCGCATTCCTAAGAATGTGCTAGCGATTTGCCTAGGAAAAAGTACCTATGCCCGTTGCGGTATCATTGTGAATGTCACGCCATTTGAGCCAGAGTTTGAAGGGCACATTACCATTGAAATTTCCAATACAACACCACTTCCAGCCAAAATCTATGCCAATGAAGGCATCGCGCAAGTGCTCTTTTTAGAGGGTGATAGCGAATGTGAAACCACCTATAAAGACAAAAAAGGAAAATACCAAGGTCAAACAGGTATTACCTTGCCACGCATCTTAAAATAATTTTTCATGCCTTTACATGTAACGATTTTAACCGCTCAAAATGCCTTAGCTTTTGATGGCTTTTATGCCATCTACGCCAAGGCATTTCCCCCAAGCGAACAAAAGAGTAAAGAGACGCTTTTTTCCATGCTAGAGGCTCCTTTTTACACCATTTATTTAGCGTATACTGACGAAGAAATAGTTGGATTTTGCATTATGTACCATCCCCAAAATACTGATTTTTTCTTGCTCGAATACCTCGCTATTACCCCACACATTCAAGCCAAAGGGTTAGGTTCCTTTTTGCTAAAAAAGAGCATTGAACTGCTCTTTGAAAAAGAGGGAATTCGCCCTGTTCTCATTGAAATTGACTCACCCGAACACGCCTCTTTCGAGCAGGAAATTCGTGAAAAAAGAGAGCGCTTTTACCGTAAAATGGGCGCTTTAAAAATTGATTCATTTGATTATATTCTACCACTTTACAGTGATGATACACCACCGCCTATGAAGCTGTTACTCCTGCATTATCCACACTCAACACTTAAAAAAGCAACCCTCAAACGATGGCTTAAAACCTTATATGATGGCGCATACAACTGTTCCAAAGATGATCCTCGTATTGCACAGATGCTTGCCCACGCGCCCTCTTATTTTAAGTTTGACTAAGAAAAAGACAATACCCTAAATTATTTTTTATTTCTTACCCAACGTATTCTGTATGCAATCCCTTGAGTATGGGCATCTACACGACCTTGCATAAAATCCATTGTATAGAACAATGAAGGCATCTCTTTAACCTCTTCATTACTCAAATACGTTGTTCTACTCCAATATGTAGACTCCCCTTCATCAGAGTCTATATCAGGAAAAACAGTACTATCAATAGGATAATTTTTACACGCTACATCCACTAAACTTGCAAGTTCATCAATACTCGGTAAACGCCATTTTTTATTAGTGTGTTCTATCTCCCTAGCTTCTTTTAATGTTAGAGGTTGTATCTCACCAACACATCCAGCACCATTTTTCCAAGACATCCCATGCGTGCATCGATTCCAAATTAGCCCTGTTCTTTTATCATAGACTTCAGCGCTATTATTAATTAAAGAAAATTGCTTAATACATTGAGCGAAACTATCTTGAACAAATAAAATGATAAAAAAGAACCAAATAAAACTTTTCAATTATTTCTCAACCCTCAGCAACAAACCATTGAGATAAAACGATGCACTTGCATTAATTAAACACGGGTGGTCTGCGTCTTGTTGCATCTGCTCCAACAGTACATACTGCACTTTCAAATCGTGTGAGACTTCCATCACAATGTCTAAAAGCTCTTTTCGCCCTACATGATGCGAACACGAGAAAAAGCCAATAAGCCCTCCATCTTTCACCGCTTTGGTACTTTCCATCAAGAGGTGTTTAAAGCCTCGTTTTGCCCCCACCGCTTGCTCTTTGGTTTTCGCAAAGGATGGTGGGTCGATGATGACCATATCGAAGCTGTTTTTGTATTTTTGCTCTTTTAAAAAGGTAAAAACATCGCTTACATGTAAAGACTCTGAGGCAAGTTCATTGCGTTCTACATTGGCTTTGGTTTGCTCTATCGCAGATTCTGAAACATCGACAAACACACACTCTTTGGCACCTGCTTTGAGCGCATGAATACCAAATCCCCCTGCGTTACAGCACAA
>RZYK01000051.1 GCA_009930355.1 Campylobacterota bacterium
GTGCCTGTGGATACCTTTGCGTTTGGTGATTTTTACGATGTGATTGGCAATGTGTGGCAGTGGAGTGAAACGCCGATTAACGGCTTTGATGGTTTTTGTGTACATCCTCTGTACGATGATTTTTCCGTTCCCACCTTTGATGATAGACATAATCTTATTAAAGGTGGTTCATGGATTAGTACGGGCAATGAGATTATTCGCTCTTCTCGTTATGCTTTTCGTCGCCACTTTTACCAACATGCAGGTTTTCGTTACGTTGAGTCAAACGAGCCTGTGGAAGTCTCTTCCGTCTTTTATGAGACAGACTTTGCCCTCTCTCAAATCTGTGAAGTACACTTTGGTGGAAAAGAGAACAATTATTACGAAGAGATAGCGCATTTTTGTACGACGTTAGGCGAGGCAAAAGCCAAAGCGTTGGAGATAGGGTGTGGTGCGGGTAGAGGAACATTTGCGTTAGCTCGTCATTTTGAGATGGTGCATGGTATTGAATTTACGGCACGTGTGGTAAGACTTGCTACTAATTTTAAAGAGAGTGGAAAGCTCAAATATGCTTTAAAAGAAGAGGGTGAACTTGCTATATTTGTTGAGAAAAGTCTGAGTGATTTCAACATTGATCCACGCCTCCAAAAGGTTGAGTTTTGGCAAGCTGACCCGCACAATATGAAGCCTTATTTTGACGGATACGATCTAATTTTAGTAAATGACACACTTGATACCTTGTATGACCCAGCACTCTTTTTAGAGAAAATTAAAGAGCGATTGCATACGGGTGGATTTTTAGTGATTGCGAGCAGTTATGATTGGGATGAAGCCAAAACACTTCGTAAAAAATGGTTGGGTGGCTTTAAGAAAAACGGTGAAAAATACACGACATTTGATGCCTTAAATGAACATCTTTCTCCCTTTTTTGATTTACATGTAAAGCCAGTGCAATTCTTTTTACATGTAAAAGAGAATGCACGAATATTTCGTATGAAATCTTTACATGTAAGCGTATGGAAAAAGAGATAAAAGATTCTCTAACAAAAAATAGTGTATCATTAAACAACATTTGATAGAAGGATAATTATGAATATTATTGAAGGAAAACTTGCTCTTAGTGGCAATGAAAAAGTAGCGGTTATTAATAGCAGATTTAACCATATTATTACGGATCGTTTGGTTGAGGGCGCAAAAGATGCGTTTATTCGTCATGGTGGCGATGAAAAAAATTTAGACCTTATTTTGGTGCCTGGTGCGTATGAGATTCCTTTAGCGTTAGACAAAGTGCTTAGCAGTGGCAAATACGATGCGGTTTGTTGTGTGGGTGCGATTATTCGTGGAAGTACCCCTCATTTTGATTATGTAGCAGCTGAAGCAACCAAAGGGGTAGCCAATACGGCACTTAAATATCAAAAACCAGTCACCTATGGTGTATTAACAACCGATACAATTGAGCAAGCCATTGAGCGTGCGGGTAGTAAAGCAGGTAATAAAGGTTTTGAAGCAATGACAGGCTTAATTGAACTCATTAGCCTCTATAAAAATCTGTAAGGAAACGCATTGGCAACACGACATCAAGCACGAGAAAGTATTATTACGCTTTTATATGCGGAAGATATAGGTAATGCGGGAATTGATAAATTTATTGATGAACTTTTTGAAGAAAAAAAAATTCGTAATCAGCAAAAAGAGTTTGCGCTAGGGCTGTATAATGGAGTTAAAGCGCATTTAAGTACGATTGATGAGGCCATTAATCTTCACCTTAAAGAGTGGAATTTAAGTGAAATAGGAATGTTGGAACGTGCGATTTTACGATTGGGCGGATATGAGATTTTGTTCTCAGAACTTGATAATGCCGTCGTCATTAATGAGGCAATTGAGCTTGCTAAAAAACTGTGTAATGAAACCAGCCCTAAATTTATTAATGGTGTCTTAGATGCTATTTGT
This sequence comes from Campylobacterota bacterium, assembly GCA_009930355.1. Taxonomy (GTDB): domain Bacteria; phylum Campylobacterota; class Campylobacteria; order Campylobacterales; family Sulfurospirillaceae; genus Sulfurospirillum. The sequence continues at coordinate 1,930 of RZYK01000051.1, forward strand.
AAAGAGGGAGAGAGTAAATAATGAAGCTTTGCGTTGCTCTTGATTTGCCAAATAAAGAGGAAAATTTAAGCCTTATTCGCAAGATTAAAAGTGAAAATGTTTGGCTTAAAGTAGGACTTCGCTCATTTATTCGTGATGGTGAATTACTTTTACGTGAGATTAAATCAATCAATCCATCCTTTAAAATTTTTCTTGATTTAAAAATACATGATATTCCTAACACGATGGCAGATGCTGCAGAATCGATTGCTGGATTGGGAGTAGACATGTTTAATGTTCATGCTTCCAGCGGTGTTAAAGCAATGAAAATGGTAATGGAACGTGTGAATACGTTGCCCCAATCTCCGATTGTTCTAGCCGTTACTGCACTTACGAGTTTCGATAATGCTTCTTTTGAGGCAATTTATCATACACCGATTGCACAAAAAGCGATTGATTTTGCCAAAGATGCACATTGTGCAGGTATTCATGGTGTGGTATGTTCTGTTTTTGAGAGTCTAGCAATTAAAGCCTCTACCTCAGAAACCTTTTTAACCTTAACACCAGGAATTAGACCGTTTGGAGAAGCCCATGATGATCAAGAACGTGTGGCAGATCTTGCGATGGCAAAAGCTGAACGTTCTGATTTTATTGTAGTAGGACGTCCCATTTATCATAGTAGTGACCCACTTGGGGTTGTTCAAAAAATTGTTGAAAATATTTAGACACTAAGAGGGGAAAATGTTTCAGAAGATATTACTGAGTATCGTGTTGTTTTTTGCTTTTAGTATTGTTGCTTTTTTTCTATTAATTAAAGTCATTGATTTTAATGAATATAAACCACGTCTCCAAAAAGTGATTAAAGAGAGCACGGGGTATGAGCTAATGATTAAAGGTGACATTACACTCTCTTTGTCACCTGTGGGCATTAGCGTTTTTGACATTGAAGTCATGAACCCTCATGATAAAGAAGCAGGTTCATTTGCAAAACTCAAAAGTTTTGATGTTGCTTTAGAAATTGCACCTTTGCTTCAAAAAGAGATTAAAATTCGACATATCACTGTTGAAGCCCTTGCTCTAGTTATAGAGAAAATGAATAATGATCATTATAATTTCGAGTTACCTGTCAGTAAAACTGTTGATTCAAAAAAAATTGTTGAGCAAAATAGCAGTATAGAAAAAGAGATGGCTTTTCCCTTGGTTAATGTCAAGAAGATAAAATTTGTAAATGCAAATATTATCTATTCAGATAATAATCAAAGTGAAAAATTTCTTATTGAAAATATGAATTTGAGCATGAATGATATTCGGTATGATGCGTCTAAACATCGACTTCAAGGACTCTCTTTTCTTGCTGAAACGACTGTTGATAAAATGCAATACGGAACCTATGCACTAAGTGATATTGGTATGTTTGTAGAAATGAAAGATGCTGTTATCAGCAGTGATAATGTTTCTTATACGCTTTTTTCAACGCCATCACAAGGAAGTGTTAAAATTGATTTGAGCGGAAAACAACCAAAAATATCACTTAAAAGTAAAATAGAAGGTTTGAAATTAGCACAACTTTCTAAAGAAATTTGGAAGAAAGAGTTTATTGAAGGGAAAGCAAGTGGTGATATAAAACTCTCCTTTTTCTTAGGTGATGCTTTAACCTTTAAAAGTACTGCGAATGGGTTCATTCAGCTTTACGGTGAAAATGTGCTTCTTAAAGAGTACGATATAGACAAATTAGCGACAGCATTAGATCCTTCTAAAGGTTTAAAAACAATTCTTTTAACTCCTTTTGAAAGTACGAAAGGCTCTCAAACTTTGCTGAAAGAGATTAATACAAAAGTAGATGTAGGATATTCTGAAATTCAATTCAATGATGTTGCTTTAAGTACGTCTAAAAGCAGGCTTGCTTGTAAAGGATCGCTCAATATTGTTGAAGAAAAATTGAAAGATGTAAGAATTGCTCTTTTAGATTCTAAGGGATGTGCAATTGCAGAACAAAGAATTACAGGAACATTTTCTAAGCCTTCTCTAAAAATTGATGAATCAACTGTTGAAACTTTAAGCAATGTGGCATTTTTATTGTTTAGTAAGTCAAAATTATCTCAAAAGAATCCATCTTTACGTGACGAAAACTGTACTATCTTTTATGAAGGTATTGTCAAGCATCCTGAAAATAAAACAAATTAGGAATAGCTTTTGCTTTTTTTGATGATACTATGATCAAAAGGAGTACCCATGCATTTTATAGAAGGTGTAAAACTGGTTGTGATGCTCAAAGATAAGATTGAAGAGGCGAAAAAAAGTGATCAAGAAAATGTCCAAAAACTTCAAAAATTGCTTGATAAACTTTTAAAATCACAAGATTCTCTCTGTATTTAAACAATAAATGGCTTAAGTAATTTCTCTTAAGCCATTTATTATATACTTTTGATATACTTTCACTCTACTTTTTAATGGACAGATGGGTGAGTGGCTGAAACCACACCCCTGCTAAGGGTGCGTCGGGGTAACCTGACCGAGAGTTCAAATCTCTCTCTGTCCGCCACCAACTCCTTTTCTTAATTTTAAAATTTTTAAATCACTTTAAAATAAATACAACTTTTTATTAACACATCCCTCTCTCTAATATATGTATCAAAATTCATTTGTTATACTTTTACGCAAAATTAGTAGGGGATGGAGTCAGAATGTTTAGTATGCTAAGAAAGAGTATGTTAGTGGCATGTACAACACTTGCGTATGCCGATACCATGTCACTGGTGCTTGAAAATGATGCACTTGTAGGTCAAGATCAGCACTACACCAACGGAATCTATTATACATGGATGAGTGAGAATACTACAGCGTTTCCTGATGTGTTGTCTTTTATAGATTTACCACAGAAAAATGTTGCTTTTTCATTTTCTCATGCCATTTTTACTCCCGAGGATAAAAAGCGTGATAGCCGCAATTTAGATGATTTACCTTATGCTGGGTATATGGGCATGAACCTTTTAGCGTATAAATCTTCAGAACATTTCTTTCATGAAGCGGGTCTTAATGTAGGGATGGTAGGCCCTTCGACTCAAGCGGAGGAGTTACAAAAAGGGTTTCACTCGCTTATTGGACACAGTAAGCCTAAAGGGTGGGAGTACCAGTTAAATGATGAGATGATGTATGGCATTTCCTATCAGGTGGGTTACAAAACGGCACCGATGTCATTGAATGACTTAAGTTTAGACTTTACGACGCATATCAGAGGGGATGCTGGACGATTTTACACAGGCGGTTTGCTGGGAGGAACCCTACGTTTAAGCAGTGCACCGATGAAAAGTTTTGCGACCATTGGGAATTACATTGGTGGGAATGAGAGTATTTTGCTCAATTATGAAGCGAAAAAACATTTTGAATGGGCACTCTCTTTGGGGGCGTTTTACAATGCGGTTGATCGCTATTATCTTATTGACGAGGCGATTGATCAGGGGTATCGTTTAAAAAAAATGGATAGTTTAATGGGTGAGAAGCTCTCCTTAGACCTCTTTTACGACGAGATGCAACTCTCTTTTTATCTCAAATCGGTTGATATTGATTACAAGGGTGGACGCTCTTCCAATGAAAAAACAGGCGGAATGCAGTTGGTATGGAAGTGGTAAACACTTCCTCTTAAAGGCTACGTCACTCTAAGTGAAATTAGGCTAAAATACGCGCAATCAATACGAAATTTAGTACGAAAGTTGCGCAATGCTCATATCTTTTTATACCCGTTTAGTGACCACTTATGTTAAAACCACACTCTTTGCAGTCGTTTTACTCACAGCCTTTTTTGGCTACTACGCACAGTACTTGAGTATTGATGCGTCGGCTGAGACACTCTTACTTGAAAATGATAAAGATTTAAAACTCACCCGTGAAGTGCATGGACGTTATGTAAGCCCTGAGTATCTGGTTATCTCTTTTACACCGCATCAAGGGCTTTTAGAAGATGCGACCTTGGAGAGTATGCGAGATTTAAAAAAAGCGCTTTTAAAGATTGAGGGTGTGGAGAGTGTGACTTCCATTTTGGATGTGCCACTTTTAGAAAGTCCTATTCGCCCCATTAAAGATGTGGTGGGCAATGTTCAAACCCTTGAATCTCCTACGATTGATAAATCTTTGGTACAAAAAGAGCTAACCACCAGCCCTTTATATGCCAATAATCTTGTCAGTGCCGATTTTAAAACGACGGCGATTTTACTCAACCTCAAAGATGATGTAACGTATACAGAACTTTTAAGTAAACGCAATCAATATATGATTTTAGCGCAAGAGCGAGCTTTGAATGCAGAAGAAAAAGTGCAGTACGAAGAAGCGAAGCAAGCTTTTAAAGCGTACAGGGATAGTACACGTGACCAAACGCATGAGATGATTAAACAGGTTCGAGCCGTGATGGAACCGTTTAAAAGTGAGGGTGAACTTTTTTTGGGTGGCGTGATGATGATTGCCGATGATATGATTAGTTTTGTCAAAAATGACATTGCCAATTATGGTATTGCGATTTTACTTATTATGATTGTCATTTTATGGGTTATTTTTAGGCAAGTGCGCTTTGTCATTTTGCCGATTATCGCCTCTTTTAGTGCGGTGGTCATTACTGTGGGCATTAACGCTCTTTTGGGCTTAGAGATTACGGTGATTTCGTCCAATTACATTGCGATGCAACTCATTACCACGCTCTCTTTGGTGATTCATTTAATTGTGTGTTACAGAGAAGAGTATCAGGTTTATCCACATTTTACGCAACAAGAGTTGATTGGTGCAACACTTAAGCGCATGAGTGTTCCCTCTATCTTTGTTATCTTAACCTCCGTAGCGGGCTTTGGTTCTTTAATGACTTGTGATATTGTGCCTATTATTGATCTTGGAAATATGATGAACATTGGGGTGAGTGTCTCTTTAATTGTGACCTATTTGCTGTTTCCTTCCATGCTGATGCTTTTAGAGAAAAAAGCGCCTGTGATGATTTTTGATAATGCCTTTACCTTAAATGCCACCTTTGCACGTATTGTTGAAAAACACCGAGCTATTATCTTAAGCGTGGTAGTGCTGATAGCGCTTTTTAGTCTTTTTGGGGTGAGCCGTTTGGTGGTGGAGAACAGTTTTATTAACTATTTTAAAGAGAGCACGGAAATTTACAAAGGGATGCAAAAAATCGACAATGAACTAGGTGGTACCACGCCGCTTGAGATTGTCGTGCGTTTACCCAAAGCAGATGTGGCTCAGACAAAAGAGAAGAGCCCTTTGGATGAGTTTGAAGCCGAATTTGAAGAGAAGAGCTCAGAAGCGCAGTACTGGTTTACCGCACAAAAAATGCAGACCATTTTAAAGGTGCACGATTACTTAGAGTCCTTGCCTGAAGTGGGCAATGTCTCCTCTTTGGGTACACTCTCCAAAGTAGGGCGCATTTTAAAAGAGGGTAAAGATTTTGACACCTTTGAGTTGGCACTGCTTTACAATGAGCTTCCTGAGGTCTATAAAAAAGTCATTTTAACGCCTTATGTGAACATTGAGCACGATGAGGCACGTTTTGTGGTGCGCATGGTGGATTCTAATCCAAACTTAAGACGCTCAGAACTTTTGGAGAAAATTCAAAATGAATTAGAAACCAAAGTCGGTTTGCCACAAGAGGATTATAAACTTGTGGGAATGATGGTGCTTTACAACAACATGCTTCAATCGCTCTTTTCATCTCAAATTTCCACTCTTGGTTTAGCGGTGTTAAGTTTGGGTTCGATGTTTTTGTTTTTATTCCGTTCCCTCAAAGTAGCGTTGTTGGCGATGACGGTCAATATGGTGCCTGTGAGTGTCATTTTTGGCATTATGGGGGTGTTTAATATTCCGCTGGATATGATGAGTATAACCATTGCCTCCATTGCGCTTGGCATTACGGTGGACAACACCATTCACTATTACTACCGCTTTAGAGAAGAACTCGCCCTTGATGGCAATTACGTGGCATCCATGCACAGAGCCCATGGAAGTATTGCGTTTGGGATGTTTTACTACTCCCTTGCTACCATTGTAGGCTTTTTGGTGATGGTGACATCAAACTTTATTCCAACGCTTATTTTTGGGCTTTTAACGGTGATTGTATTGATGACAGCCATTGTTTCAGATTTGCTTTTTTCACCGCTTTTAGTGTTGATTTTTAAACCGTTTGGGTATACAAAAAAAGAGGTATAAATGCATAAATTATGGCTTATGGTGCTTTCTTTTTGAATGTTTTTGCGTATGAGCTCATGGCTGCTGCTTCCGTGGATGCAGTGGCAGATGACTCGTATGTGATGGTGAGTGAACCTCTTTGGTTGGATTTGATACCAACAAACTCATTTTGAAAACCATGCCACAAAGAGATTAAGCGCAAAAAGAATAAAGAAAACACCAATCATTTTTTGAACGAGATACAAATAAGGCAGAAGTTTTAAAGCTCTGGTATTGCCAAATAAAAATGCTACACAAACATCCCATATTAGCAATAGACTAACCATCCACACCGCATAAAATACCTTTACATGTAACTGTTGATTGGCCTCAATAATGGTAAAAAGTAGGGAAAAGTAAAAAAGAATATTTTTAGGATTGAGCAAGGCGGAGAGAAGACCTTGTGTAAAAAGTTTTCGTGCACGTATGCTTTTTACATGTAAAGAAGAATGAGCGTGAGGTTTAGGCGCGATACTGAGTAAAACACCCAAATAGAGTAAAAAAAGTGCACCTCCTAATTCAATTAAATGCATAAGGGTTTGAAACTGCGTAAAAAAATGATGCCCAATATAGGCAAGAATGATATACAAGGCATTACCACTCGCAATGCCCAAACAGACCCACCATGCTTTTTTATACCCATGCGTCAGCGCTTGTTTCATAATCAGAAAAAAATCTTGTCCAGGGCTTAGAAGTGCAAGAAAATAGATACTCGTAAGCGTTAAAAATTCACTGGTAACCATGCTATACCTTTTTTACATGTAAGCATAGGAAAAGAAGAAAAAAAGTTATTGTATAAAATTGACTTGATACTCTTTGGGGGTGAGTGCGGTGTGACGTTTAAAAAAGCGTTGAAAATGGCTTTGATCCACAAAACCACAGTACAATGCACACAAAGCGGGTGGCACCTTTTCTTGAAGCAGTGTTTTTGCATGATGGATTTTAAGAGTGAGGGCGTAATGTTTTGGGGTGCAACCATAGGTTTTTTTAAAATGGCGTAAAAGTACATACGGGTTGTAGGAAAAGCGTTTGGCAAGCTCCTTAAGGCTTGGATTTTCATCAAGACGTACTTCTAAAAAATGAACTATATCTTGTAAGGTTGCTGAAGGTGCTGGATGCAAGGATTTTTGGGTATAAAGCCAAAAAAAGCTCTCAAGCCATTGCGTTAAAGCATTTACATGTAAAGCATTATACTCCTTGATAAGTGCGCTAATAATCTTCACAAACCTTTCATGCAACTCTTTGTGATAGATTAAAGGTGTTTGAAGAGGCAATAATTCTGTGTCACAATGATGAAAATATTTGGATTGAATGTGCGCGCAAAAGGCAGGTTCAAAATAGACCATCACGTAACTTCGCGTTTGATGCGCTAAAGGATTGCAGGCATGTTGCATGAGTGGGGGAATAATGGCTAGTGCACCTTGTTCTAAGGCAAAGGCGCCCTGAGGTGTTTGAAACAATGTTTTTCCCTCTAGCATAAAGCCAATGGAAAGCGTTGTATGGGCGTGTGTTTCGTATGCTCTCTCACTTTGAAGGGTTTGGCGAATCTGCACAAAAGGGGCTTTTTCATAAGTGATGATGGTCGTTTTTGTTGGCTTCATAGCCGTATTGTAATATAATCATTGAAACAATGACAAGGAATACACATGAAAAAACTCTTTTTTATGCTGGCAATTGTTATGACAGTATTTTTGTATGGGCTTGATTTTGAACGGGAAAGTACGTATCAAAATGCATGCGATAGGAGTGATGCGAGTGCGTGTGTAGCCTTAGGCGCTATGTATCACTCAGGCGATGGGGTTTTGCAGAGTTTTGCACGTGCCAAAGCCTTGTACACACGAGCTTGTGAGCTAGGGTTAGGACTTGGGTGTGCCAATGTAGGGTATATGTATGAAAATGGACATGCTGGGAAAAATCTCTCTTTAGCCCTTCAGTGGTATGAAAAAGCGTGTGTCTTAGGTGATGGTGAGGGGTGTGCAAGTGTGGCATTGATGTATGAAAATGGCATAGGCGTGAGTGAAGATATGCAAAAAGCAGTGGACTATCACGATAGAGCGTGTGTGTATGGGATAGGTCGTAGTTGTGATTATCTAGCGTTGCGCTACGAACAGGACGAAAATTTTGTGGATGCGGCGATTTATTACCAAAGAGCGTGTGATGCTGGTATGGCAGAATCGTGTGTGCGTTTGGCAGAGATGTATTATTATGGGCAAGGCGTGGCTCAAAATGAGCAAAAAGCCAAAGAAGCGTTCCAAAAGGCGTGTGATTTAGGAGAGCAGAGTGGGTGTAAAAACGCTGAGATTATTAAAGCAAATCATGGATGGCGGGCTGAGTAATAAGGAATTGAGGTTAAAATGCTAAAAGAAGCAATAGCGTGGCACACATTAGACGCAGATGCTGTTTTAAAACAGTTGGCTGTCGATGTGAAGAGGGGAATTTCTACGCAAGAGATTGAAAAGCGCCGTCTTCGTTATGGTGAAAATAGGCTAAAACAAAAAAAATCTGAGAGTGCTTTGAAACTCTTTTTGCTTCAATTTCATCAGCCTCTTGTTTATATTCTTATCGTTGCGTGCGTTGTCATGGGAATGCTTCAAGAATTTTTAGATGCGAGTGTTATTGTGGTGGTGATTGTTATCAACGCAGTGATTGGGTATATTCAAGAGGCCAAAGCACGTCAAGCCATTGAAGCCCTTTCAAAACTGAGCATTAACAAAATAACCATCTTACGCAATGGTGAAAAATATCTTTTAGATGCCAAAGAGCTTGTTGTAGGCGATATTGTTTTGCTCTATTCGGGTGATAAAGTTCCTGCGGACATCAAGTTATGTCTGAGTAAAGAACTGCGTGTGGATGAGTCTTCCTTAACGGGAGAGTCTGTGAGTGAGAGTAAACATGTGGGGATGGATGCTTCTGATACACCTTTAGCCGATCGTCTTAGTATGCTCTATGCATCGACGCTTATTACCCACGGTTTTGCGCAAGGGGTTGTGGTTGAGGTTGGCGATGCAACACAGATTGGAAACATTAATACATTGATTGCAACAGCGCAAATGCTTCAAACCCCACTCACCCAAAAATTAGCACATTTTTCAAAACGTATGCTTTACAGTATTGTTGCGATTTCTTTCATTACTTTTGGATTAGGATTGTGG
>RZYK01000052.1 GCA_009930355.1 Campylobacterota bacterium
ATCAGAAGCATGGGCAGAGCTTACAAAAAATGGTGTAGCAGTTGGAAATTCATGGGAAGATCATGGTCAAGGTGCTGATGTTGGTACCTTAACATTTGCGCATGAAACCTTAAAACCTTTAAATCTTAAACCAGAACAAATTGATTTGGTCTTAAATGATATGACCAAAACTCCAAACAGTGGACCAGCTGGCGGAAGTCGTTCTAACGTGGTAACAGGTAATGCAACCGTTGTGGCATGCCGTAATCTTCTTGAAGCCATGAAAAAAGAAGATGGAACATATCGAAGTTATGATGAGATGGTAGCAGAAGGCAGAGAGCTTAAATATATGGGTAAATGGACAGCACCATGTACTGATACACCACCAGATGGAGGTCAAGGCAATCCATTTGCTGCTTATATGTACGGTGTGTGTATCGCTGAAGTGGAAGTGGATACCAAAACAGGTAAAACCAATGTTGAAAAAATGACACTGGCTTCTGATGTTGGAACGATCATCAATAAACTCGTTGTAGATGGACAAATGTACGGTGGTTTGGTTCAAGGTATTGGTTTAGCCCTTACTGAAGACTTTGATGATTTGAAAAAACATACCACCCTTACTGGTTGTGGATTTCCAAAAATCAAAGATGTACCCGATAATCTCAATCTTATCTATACCGAATACCAAAGACCAAACAGCTTATTAGGTGCTTCAGGTGCGGGTGAAATGCCTTTGGCTGCACCTCATGCGGCCATTATTAACGCTATTTACAATGCGTGTGGTGCTAGAGTGACACACTTACCAGCACGACCTGAAAAAGTCTTAGCGGCTTTAGCAAAATAAAAATAGACTTCTTGCAAAACTCATTTTGCGAGAAGGAAAAGCACCAAGGGTGCGCGGGCTTTCTGCCAAAGAAAACCCAGTGTTAACGTAGCCTTAAAAGCTTTGCTTTAAAGGTGTGTTAAGAGTTCTGCAAGAACTCTAATGTTTGATAGGAGGAATGGGATAGCACTATCCCATTCCTCTTTATTTTAGATGCAATCAAAGAGGATGGAGAAAATGGACTTAGATAAATTACTGGAAATTGGCAATCAATGTATCCATTTAGAACCACCCACGTGTGTGGCATCGTGCCCCGTGCATATGGATATTCTTGCTTTTGTCTCTGAAATCGAAAAAGGTGATTTTGCTAAAGCGTATAAAATCATGGAAAATAAAATACCTTTTAGCAGACTTATTGGAAAAATTTGTGACCATCCGTGTGAAAATACCTGTGTTAGAAAAAACTTAGGTGGAAGCATACACATCAGTGAACTCGAAAAAACGGTGATTGCTTTGGGGTATGTAGCTCCCAAAAAACCTTTTCCATTGCCCAAAACCAAAGGGAATGTTGCGATTATTGGTGGAGGTTTAAGTGGATGTGTTGCGGCGGTTGAACTGGATAAAAAAGGCTATAAGGTCAGCATTTATGAAAAAACGAACCGTTTAGGCGGAAGTCTTTGGGCGTATGAGGGCAAAGGTTTAGAAAAGCAAGCTATCGAAGAAGAGCTCTCTACCATTGAGAACAAAGGGATGAAGGTTTTTTACAATACCGAAGTAAGCGAAGAAAATCTACACAGTTATAAAGAAAAATACGATGCCCTCTATTTGGGTACAGGTGTTTGGAGTAAAGCGTATGATATTAATCCCTATAGTTTTCAAGTAGAAGATTCTTCACTTTTTGTCGGTGGCAAATTACAAACGAAAAACGACTCCGTTATCTTTTCAGCCAGTTCGGGTAAACGAGTGGCTGTTTCGATTGATAGATATATTAACAAAACCTCGATGCTAGCTTCCAGAGAGCGTGAGGGCATTTTTGAGACGAAATTAGACTTTAATACCACGCATGTTATGCCTCTAAAACGTGTTGAAAAAACATTACAAACGTATAGTGAAAACGAAGCCATTGAAGAGGCGAGCAGATGCCTTAAATGCCAATGCAACGAGTGTATCAACGCTTGTGTGCATATGCAACGTTTTTCCATCACTCCTGATAGTTACATCCGAAGCATTAACCACAATGAACGCATTATCCTAGGAACCCACCATGCCAATGCGATGATAAATGCCTGTACCCAGTGTGGTTTATGCAAAGTAGTGTGTCCTGTGGGAATTGGGATGAAAGAGATTATCCATGAAACACGGCAAAGTATGGTAGAGAGAGGGAAAATGCCTGTTTCTGCGCATGATTTTGCCCTTAAAGATATGCAATTTAGTCACAGTGATTATTTCTCATTGGTACGCAAACAACCGAGCAAAGAAGCTTCAAAAGATCTTTTTTATTATCCTGTGATTGCTTTTTCGGCGTACGCACGAGGGTTGTATAAAGGCTCTGGCAAAACGGGCTATCTGTTTTACCCAGGGTGTCAGCTTAGTTCCACGCATACAGAATATATCGGGGATATTTACAAACATCTCGTGGGGGCTATTAAGGACAAAGATGCGGACAATGATGTGGGCTTGTATTTGGGCTGTTGTGGCGCACCTGCGGATTGGGCGGGGAGGCTTGATTTGATGCCTGAAAGTGTCGAAAAAATTCGTAAAACATGGGAAGAGATGGAAGAGCCGACCTTTATCTTAGCCTGTTCGAGCTGTGCGGCGACCTTTGAAAAATACCTCCCTATGATAAAAACCATTTCCTTGTGGGAAGTGTTTGAAAAATACGGTTTACCTGAGGTGGATATCAAAAAAGGCAAACGAGAGCTTTGTATTCACGATGCGTGTGCAACCAGACACGATAGTAAAGTGCATGAGAGCATTCGGAGCATTGTCAAAACCTTAGGCTATAGTGTAGAAGAACTTGAATACTCCAAAGAAAAAGCTAAATGCTGTGGGTATGGTGGGTTGGTTGCTTGTGCTAACCCTGAACAAGCAAAAGATTTTGTTGAAGACCGAAAACACGAGAGTGAACACGATGTTTTAGTCTATTGTGCGATGTGTAAAGATATGTTGGTTAAAGGTGAAAAAAGAGCTTATCATATTTTAGACCTTATTTATGGTCAAGAACAAGACCAAAGTAGCTCTCAAAAGATGCCAACACTCTCAGAGCGTCAAAATAATCGAAAACATTTAAAACAAACCCTTTTAAAAGAGATTTGGAAAGAGGAGACGATGAGCGCCGATGAAACATATACTTTTACCTTGCGCATCAGTGATGATGTGAAGGAGCTTATGGAAAAGCGTTTTATTTTAGTAGGGGATATTGAAAAAGTCATTGACAATGCCATCAAAAACAAAGAGCGTTTTTTCAATCCTAAAACATCGGATTATCTCGCACGTTTGAGGCTTCAAAATGTCACCTATTGGGTGAAATACGAAGAAAATGGGAATGAAATGACACTTAAAGATGCGTACTCTCATCGCATGGAAGTGGTGGAGCATTAATATGAAACAGGAAATGGATACAACAACACTATGGATGTGCGACAAATGCCATGAGGCATTGGTGTTACAAAAGGTTCACGTACGTTATTTAGAGGGTAGTTTTGAGGTAGAACTTTTAAAATGCCCTACATGTAAGATGGTTTTTATCAGCGACGAACTGGCAATGGGAAAGATGCTGGAAGTTGAAAAAGGGTTGGAGGATAAGTAGGTGACAAATGCTTATGAGAGTTGCTGTATGCAAGAGGCTACGGGGGAGACCCTGCGCCCTGGTGGATTTACATTGACTCAAAAAGCTGTTAGTTTTTGTGGCTTAACACAGCAAAGTCGTGTTCTTGATGTAGGGTGTGGCAGAGGAGCAACGGTTTCTTACTTGTATGAAAACTATGGAATAACTGCGGTGGGTATTGACCCATCTCAAAAACTTTTAGGCATAGCAAAGGTTAAAAATCCTTTTGCCACGTTTGTTTCAGGTTCAGGGGAAGCTTTACCTTTTGAGAAAGAGCGTTTTGAATGTGTCATTGCAGAATGTACATTATCGTTGATGAATACTTTACATGTAAGTTTGCAAGAAGTACATAGAGTCTTAAAAAAAGGCGGTTGGTTTGTTATCACCGATGTGTATGCGAAACATCCAGATGCCATACCCACTATGGAGAATTTTTCGATTCATTCATGTATGCGGGGGCTTCATCATGTGCCCCGTTTGCAAGAAGAGCTAGAAATGATGGGATTTGAGGTGATGCTTTTAGAAGATTGTAGCCAATTGCTTAAAGAGCTTATGGTGAAAATCATTTTTTCACACGGTTCCATGAATGCTTTTTGGAGCAAAACGCTTGAAGATGAAACACCGCATGCGTGCTGTGCATTTGAGCAAAATCTTAAAGCATGCAAACCAGGGTATTTTATGATGATTTTACAAAAAGGAGAACGCAATGGATGATTTATCGCTTCGTTTATTTAAGCTCTCAAATGAAGGGTTTTGCTGTGCGCAAATCATGTACAAGCTGGCTTTGGAAGATGAGGGAAGTCACAATGATGACTTAGTGCGTGCCGCACAAGGCTTATGTAGAGGTATCGCCGATACGCAAAAAACTTGTGGAGTTCTCACTGGAGCGCTTGGCGTTTTGGGGTTGTATGGTGCTAAAGGCAGTGAGAACGAAATGGCAAAAGAGAATTTCGCACAAATGACCAAAGAATTTCACGCATGGTTTAAAGCCGAATTTGGCTCCACCAAATGTGTTGCGCTCATTGGGGAGAGGGATTTTGCAAGTAGCGATCAGAGTTTTAAACCTATTTGCGCAGGGATGATTCAAAAAGCGTATGTCAAAGTCTATGAAATTTTACAAGAATATGGTTACGAGTATGGCAACAGAACGTGAGCATTTGATGCACACTCAAAGCCTTTGCCCGATTTGTTTGCGTAAGCTTGAAGCATTTATTGTTGAAGAGAACGATAATGCGTATATGCTTAAAACGTGTCCTGAACACGGATTGTTTGAAACGGTGTTATGGCGAGGACGTACGCCTATGCGTGAGTGGATTCGCACCAAAGAGCGTGCGACTATCAAAAACCCCATCACTCCAGTGGACAAAGGATGTCCGTTTGATTGTGGGCTTTGCAGCGCTCACCGACAACACACCTGTACCGCACTCATTGAAGTCACTTCTCGTTGCAATTTAAACTGTCGCTTTTGTTTTGCGGACGCACTGGATAGCCAAAGTAAAGACCCAAGTTTAGAGCAGATACGATTTCAGTTTGAGAGCATTTTAAAAGTTTCAGGCAGATGCAATATCCAACTCTCAGGCGGTGAGCCGACGGTGAGGGATGATTTGGCAGACATTATTCGCATAGGTGTTGAGCTGGGATTTCCTTTCATTCAAGTCAATACCAATGGCATTCGCATGGCAAAAGAGGAAGTGTATGTCAAAGCCCTTAAAGAAGCAGGGCTGAGTTCTATCTTTTTACAATTTGATGGTATTGATGATGCCATTTATGAGGAACTAAGAGGCAAACCACTCTTTGCGCTCAAAGTTAAAGCGATTGAAAATTGCCAAAAATACGGCATTGGTGTGGTATTGGTTCCAACCATCGTACCTCGTGTCAATGAGCAGAGCATCGGTGATATTGTTCGTTTTGGCATCAGCCACTCACCTACGGTTAGAGGGGTGCATTTTCAGCCTGTGAGTTACTTTGGGCGTATTCCCAAAGCACCCAAAGATGAAGATAGAATCACCTTGCCTGAGGTGATGGAGCACCTTTGTGAACAGATGCATGGCATGGTTGAAATGAATAGTATGCAACCCCCTGGATGTGAAAATGCGCTGTGTTCGTTCAATGGCAATTACCTCATTGAAGAGGGTGTGTTAAAACCCGTGAGCAAACGCTCATGCTGTTCTACTAGCGTAGAAAAAGCCGAAGAGGGAGCCAATAAAGCCAAAGCCTTTGTGGCTCGCAATTGGGCGTATCAAAAACACGCCAAAGAAGAGAAGCTTTCTGATTGGGACAAAATCCTCAATGCGATTGCGAACAACACCTTTAGCCTCTCTGGCATGGCGTTTCAAGATGTATGGAATGTGAATTTGGAGCGCATTAGAGATTGTTGTATTCATGTCTCTACCCTTGAGGGAAAGCTTATTCCTTTTTGTATGTATAACATCACCAACATGGAAGGAAAGTCCCTTTATCGGGACTAAAAGAGGGCATGATGCACAAAACACTACTGGAAAACTGGATAGCAAAGCGTATCCATTTGAGCACAAAAAGCCAAGAGGCATTAAGGGCGTATCAGCTTGAAAAGCTCACGCACACTTTAGCACATGCCAAAGACAAAAGCCGATTTTACAAAGAGAGATTAAAAGAAACCGACCTTGATACCATCAGCTCACTGAGTGATTTTGAACAGGTTCCTTTTACGACACCTTTGGATATTAGACGCAATGCGCATGATTTTTTGTGCGTTTCCGCCCACGAGGTAGAGCGCATCGTGACGCTCAACACCTCAGGCACCACGGGCGATGAAAAACGCATCTTTTTTACGCACGAGGACTTAGAAGAGACCATCGACTTTTTTCACTACGGCATGAACTGTTTGGTTGAAAAAGGTGATAAGGTCATGGTGTTACTCCCTGGTCCTAGCTATGGAAGCATTGGGGATTTGCTCAAAAAGGCACTCTCTCGCTCAAATATTGAGTGTGTGGTGCATGGTGTGTTGCAAGATGTGGAAAAAACGGCACAGTGTATTGAGGAGCATCATATTAGTTGCATCGTGGGTATTCCGATGCAAGTACGCTATCTAAGCCTGATGAAACCCGAACTTTTTAACACACACATTCAAAAAGTGCTCTTAAGCACTGATTATGTGCCTGATGCGTTGGTAAAAACCCTTAGTCGCAACGGTACATGTAAGGTGTTTAACCACTACGGCATGACCGAAATGGGTTATGGTGGAGGCGTGGAATGCGGATGTCTTAATGGCTATCACCTAAGAGAAAATCATCTCTACGTTGAAATTATCGACCCAAAAACGGGTGAACGTGTGAGCGATGGCGAGTACGGAGAAGTGGTTTTTACCACGCTGAATCGTCAAGCGATGCCTCTCATTCGCTACAAAACGGGTGATATGGCACGATTTGTTAGCCAGCCTTGTGGGTGCGGTACTTTTTTGCGCACCATGGAAAAAGTGCGTGGACGGATGGAAAATAAGATAAACATTAATGGGTGCGAGGTGCATTTGAGGGAGCTAGATGAAATCATCCTAAGCTATGATGAGGTGATGGATTATAAAGCAGAATACTTTGGAGAAAATACTTTACATGTAAGGCTCATAGTCGGACAAAAATCACCCTCCAAAAGGCTTGAAGCATTCATAGCACATGCACTAAATGCGCAGTACAAGGGAGCGGTTAGTTTTTGTATAGAGCAGTTTGAAGAGGATGATTCATTAAAAATAAGCAATAGCATGATTAAGCGAAAATTACACGATTTTAGAAATGGAGCGTAGGGGATGCAAATAATACTGGATGCACTCGTAGAGAGTTTAAAAAAACAAGACAACTGTGTTCTTTCAACCAT
Organism: Campylobacterota bacterium; assembly: GCA_009930355.1. Lineage (GTDB taxonomy): Bacteria > Campylobacterota > Campylobacteria > Campylobacterales > Sulfurospirillaceae > Sulfurospirillum. The sequence continues at coordinate 7,479 of RZYK01000052.1, forward strand.
TGTTCAAAAGAGTGGTTCAGCGCCTAGAGAAGCGGGGACAAAAATGCTAATTCGTCAGGATGGAAGCATCGTGGGTACCATAGGTGGAGGATTGCTTGAGGCGATGACCATAAAGTTCGCACCTGAAATTTTAAGCAGTAAAAAGCACGCTTTTCAAGATTTTGAATTATCCAATAGTGATGCAACCGCTCAGGGCATGGTGTGTGGCGGTGAGGTGAGGGTGTTTTTAGAATACATGGATACTTTGGATATGCCTCAATATGCGCTTTATCAAACAGCACAAGCATTGAAAGCGTCAGAAACCGATTGTATGATGATTACAAAGATTTCACAGAAACATCATGGGCGCACGTGTAAATGGCTCTGCACAGAAACGGATTTTTATGGTGAGGAAGATAAGGAAGTAGAAGGTATTGTAGCGCAGTTAAGGGAAAATTTTAATCGCATTAAGTTTCATTTGTATAAGGGAAGAGAAGCATATATGATTGAACCTTGTTATGCCATGCAACGACTTTACATCGTAGGGGCTGGGCATGTCTCCCAACAAATTGCAATGCTCAGTAAAATGCTTGGATTTTACACCGTTGTCATTGATGATAGAGAAGCCTTTGCGAATAAAGAGCGCTTTGCTTATGCCGAGGAAGTTCATGTTATTGATTCGTATGGTGGGTTGCTCAATGAGGTTAAGATTCTTAAAAACAGTTACATTGTCATTGTCAGCAGAAGCCATGCACTGGATCAAATCATTTTGCAACAAGCCCTTCATACGCATGCCAAATACATCGGTATGATTGGGAGTAAAAGCAAAAAATTTCATGTTTACGCAGAGCTTTTGAGTGAGGGCTTTACGCAAGAAGATTTGGATGAAGTCCATTGTCCTATCGGTGTTCCTATTAATGCTCAAACGCCTGAGGAAATTGCTATTAGCATTGTAGCGGAGCTTATTAAAGTGAAAAGAAGCTAAGAAATGCCAAAGTCAACTCTTGCCGCTTTGATCGTTGCTGCTGGGTATTCTTCTCGTATGCACGACTTCAAACCTCTTTTACCTTTAGGGCAGAAAAGTGCCTTAGAGCGTTTGATTCAAACCTATCAAGCCCATGGAATAGAGCATATCTATGTGGTTATAGGGTATCAAAAAGAGGTAATTATCGAAGCGCTCAAAGACTTTAATGTTCATATCGTTTACAACGAAGCGTATGACACAGGGATGTTTAGCTCGATACAAAAAGGGCTTCAAGCAATGCATGAAAGGGTAGAGGCATTTTATATGCACCCTGTGGATATTCCCCTTGTCAAGGTAGAGACTCTTGAGCGCTTGTATGAGGCGTATAAGTGTGAGGGAAAAGGAGTGATTTACCCGACATTTTTGGGACGCAAAGGGCATCCGCCACTTATTGCAACGAAGTACAAAGCGCAGATTCTTTCCAGCAATGGTGAAGGAGGGCTTAAAAAAGTCCTTGAAGCATTTGAGAACGATGCTTTACATGTAAAGGTATGTGAACAATCAATTCTTATGGATATGGACAAAAAAGCGGATTATGAGGCGTTAAAGGTGTATGAGGCACAGTGTGTGCCCAATGAAAAAGAGTGTTTGGCTATCATGGAGTCTTGTGATGTGGAAGAGCCTATTATCAAGCATTGTCAAGCGGTGGGGCAAATGGTTTTAAGGCTTCTTGCTGAAAATAACTTGGATTTTGATACACATACCCTTCTTGCAGCAGCTTTAGTGCATGATATCGCACGCAAGGAAAAAAATCACGCATTTGTGGGTGCGCAAAAACTTCGTGCCATGGGGTATGAAAGTATTGCGTGTTTGATTGAAACGCACATGGATATTGAGGTGGATGTAGATGCACCCTTAAGCGCCAATGAAGTGCTTTTTTTGGCTGATAAATTGGTCAATGAAGATGAGGTGTGTGGCTTTGAAAAACGCTTTGAAAAGGCGTATAAAAAATGCGAAGGAAACCTCGACGCACAAAACAATATTGCTAAGCGCCTCAATGCCACAAAAGCGATTATTGCCAAAATACAAAGCCTTACATGTAAAGAGTTTAGCTATGGTTGAAAAAGTCTATTTGGTGCGACATGGGCACATTGATACGGGTGGAGAAAAGAGGTATGTTGGGCAAAGTGATATTCCACTTGATGCCTTAGGCGTTCAACAAGCACAACAGCTAGCAGACTCTTTTAAAACCATTGCTGTGGATACGGTGTTTACCAGCCCCTTAAGACGCTGTGTGCAAACCACAGAAATACTAGGCAAAGCGTATCAGGTTGTAGAGGCATTTCAAGAGATTAACATGGGAGCGTGGGAAAATAGACCCATTGAAAGAGTAAAAGCGTATGATAGTATAGCGTTTGAAGAACGGGGGAGAGATATTGAACATTTTACACCGCCACAAGGGGAGAGTTTTGGAGCATTGTCACAGCGTGTTTTAAACGCATTTGATACCCTTGTTGAACGCTATCATGGTACGGTATTGATTGTAGCACATGCGGGGGTGAATCGTGTTATTTTACGAGAGCTTTTAGGGATACCATTTAAAGATATTTTTAGTATAGAACAAGCATATGCGTGTATCAATGAACTGGTAAAAACAAGGCATGATAAGGTCTGGAAGTACCAGAAAATAGTATAAAGAGGCTTTACATGTAAAGCCTCTTTACCATTAGCTCACTTTGGCTTTTTCGAGTTTTTTACGCTCAACTTTAATGCGGTCTTGAAATTTTTTACTTCTGTCTTTGGCAAAAAGTTGCATGTCTTCGACTTCGTCCATCTCATCCACAATTTCAACACCTAAAAGTGTTTCAATGGCATCTTCAAGGGTCACAACACCCGCCGTTTGTCCGTAACTATCAAAAACAATAAAGAGATGTGTTTTACGTTTGATGAATTGGTCAATAAGGTTTGGTACAGGAAGATTTTCTGAGACCATATGCACTTCATGCGAAATTTGCTCTAACGTTGTAGCATCGTGATCTTCAACACTCTCTTCAAGAATACGTTGGTTAAACACAATACCAATAACATCATCAAGGGTTTCACCAAAAATGGGGATGCGTGAGTGAATATACATTCTATCGTCTTCAATGGCATCTTCAATGGTAGTTGTGGCAGGTAGTGCGAAGACAACACTACGTGGTGTCATAATGTCTTTGGCTTTAATATTTTTCAGTTTTAAGAGGTTTTCAATCAGGTCACTCTCTTTACTTAAAATAGAACCTTCTCTCTCGCCCATAGCAACGACTGCCATAATTTCATCACGTGAATAATTATTGTGCTGTTTTTTGTTTTTAGAGATAAATTTGGTCAACAGCGATGAAATCCATGTAAAAGGTGTGGTGAGTGTTACAAAAAATGAGATGGTATAGGCAGAGGGCACTAAAAGCTTTTTCCAGTATAGGGCTCCAATGGTTTTAGGGAGAATTTCAGAAGCATATAAAATGAGTAGAGTTACCGCAAAAGCAACAGCTGTTTGCCACTCTTTACCAAATATTATCTGCGCTTGCGCACCTACACCTGCAGCTCCCATTGTGTGAGCAAAAGTGTTAACAGTTAAAATAGAAGAAATAGGTTTATCAATATCAGATTTTAGATGTTTCAGTTTTTGAACGACCTCTTCATTGGATTCTTTTGGCAAGCTTTCAATATACGAGTTGGTACTTGAGAGCAGTACGGCTTCAAGAATAGAGCAAAGAAAAGAGATAGAAATGGCGATAAGAAGATAGACAAGCAGTAGTGTCATAGGATGGCTC
>RZYK01000053.1 GCA_009930355.1 Campylobacterota bacterium
TGGAAGTATTTGTACAACACGTATCGTCTCAGGTGTGGGTGTGCCACAAATTTCTGCCATTGAAGAGTGCTCTGAAGTGGGTCGAAAACATGGGGTTCCTGTGATTGCTGATGGGGGTATTAAATACTCAGGTGATTTTGCCAAAGCCTTAGCAGCAGGGGCGCAAAGTGTTATGGTGGGAAGCTTGCTCGCAGGAACCGATGAGAGTCCTGGTGAAGTGATTACCTATCAAGGGCGTCAATATAAAACCTATCGTGGTATGGGAAGTATTGGGGCGATGACCAAAGGAAGCAGTGACCGTTATTTTCAAGAAGGAACAGCTGCGGATAAACTTGTCCCTGAGGGAATTGAGGGACGTGTGCCTCATGCAGGCTCCATTCGTGATGTTATTTTCCAACTGGTTGGTGGTCTTCGCTCTTCTATGGGTTACGTAGGTGCTCGTGATATTGTGGATTATCAAGAGAGAGCAGAATTTGTGGAAATTACCAGTGCGGGTCTTAAAGAGAGCCACGTGCATGATGTTATTATTACCCATGAAGCACCCAATTATAGAGTGAATTAAACGAACTAAAACGTTTTACATGTAAAGAATATTCTGCCTCAAAAGAGGCAAGCTTTAGTGCCACAGCGATGAGCGTAGGTTTTTGGGCTTTGCCTAAAAACCGTGGTAAAAAGTCAGAAGGAATTATGTGAAAATACAAACAGCCATTGCTCAGTTTGATGAACCGCTTTATTTGGAGAGTGGGCGTATTTTAGAGACGTATGAACTCAAATATGAGCTTTACGGTGAAATGAACGAAGATAAAAGCAATGTCATTGTGCTCTTTCATGCTCTCACGGGAAGTCACCATGCCGCAGGTCGCTATGAAGGTGAAACCAAAGCGGGGTGGTGGGACCCTTTGATTGGCGATGGGAAAGTGATTGATACGACAAAGTTTTGTGTTATTTGCGTCAATATTTTGGGAAGTTGTTTTGGCTCCACGGGTCCTATGAGCATTAACCCTAAAACCAAAGAGTCCTTGCGTCTGAAATTTCCCGTTTTAACCATTAGTGATATGGTCAGAGCTCAAATGAATCTTTTTACCCGTTTGGGGATTTTAGAAGCGTATGCAATTATTGGCGGCTCATTGGGTGGAATGCAAGGGCTTTGTATGTCCATTGAGTATCCACACTTTGCCAAACGAGTGATTTTACTTGCCACTACGTATGCTACAGGTCCTTGGGCGATTGCGTGGAATAAGATTGCGATGGAAGGCATTTCGCATGACCCTCGTTTTAAACAAGGCAATTACAATCCTGAAGATTTTGAAGAAGAGGGCTTGCACAGTTTTGCCATGGGTCGAATGGCAGGACACATTAGTTTTTTAAGCCCTTACTCCATGAATAAAAAATTTGGTCGCAACTACGTTGAAACCGATGGTTTGTATGAATTATTTGGGCGTTTTCAAGTGGAAAAATACATGGAGTACAACGGGTACAGCTTTGCCAAACGGTTTGATCCGCTGAGTTATCTTTATATCATTAAAGCGATGAATATTTTTGATGCGACACGTAATTATGACTCTTTGGAAGATTCGATTAAACATATTAAAGCAAAATTGACCCTTATCTCTTTTAAGGGTGATTGTTTATTTATGCCTGAAGAAATGGAATTTATTAAGACGACGATGGAAAATATGGGACGTGGTGAGAGGGTGGATTATGTGTGTATTGATAGCAATTATGGCCATGATGCCTTTTTAGTTGAGTATGATAAGTTTGATTTTTACATTAAAAAAGCATTAGAGGCGAAGGTGTAACATGCAAGAAGAGAAACAGAGTTTTGAAGCCAAACTAGAGAGTGCCAAAATTATTTTAGAAAACCTTTCCAATCCTGAGCTTTCACTCGAAGAGGGAATGAAAAAGTATCAAGAGGGTATCGCGATTTTAAAAGAGGCGACAAAGATGCTTGAAGAGGCAAAACTCACCTATACGCAATTACAAGAGAAGGAATAAAAGCGATGAAAATAGCGGCATTGCAACTAAGCACCTTACCGATGAGTGAGGCGAAGCTGGATTATTATTTTCGTATTTGCAAACAAGAAGGCGTTGAGGTGGTTTTACTCAGTGAATACGCACTCAATAGCTTTTTTAAAGAGTTAGAAAACATGCCTATCTCGATGATTAAAGAGCAATCCAACCATAAAATAGAGGCGTTGAAAAAATTGTGTGCGGTGTATGATTTGCATGTTATCGCTCCTATTGTCAATGTCAAGGGAGATTTTTGCTACAAATGCAATGCCCATTTTTCACCCAAATCGGTTCATTTCTTTGAACAGCAGTTTTTGATTAATTACAAACATTGGAACGAAGAGAAATTTTTCGCCAATGCTATTTCTAAGTACACTTTACCCCTTTTCTTACATAGCGGACTTCGCTTTGGCATTGTGAGTGGGTATGAATTGCATTTTGATATGGTGTGGGCTGAGGTGATGCGTAAAAATGTGGATGTCGTTTTAGTTCCAACTTCTTCAACCTTTGAATCATCCAAACGGTGGGAAGAGCTACTTAAACTACGATCCATGCTCAACAATGTCTATATTTTACGAGCTAACCGCGTGGGTGCTTACAAGGAAGAAGAGACATGGCAGTTTTACGGACAAAGTAGTTTGGTCTCGCCTTTTGGTGAAGTAGAACTGAGCTTAGGTGATAAAGAAGAGATGCTCGTAGCGACCATTGAGAAAGAGAGCTTAGCGGAAGCTCGAAAACTTTGGGGTTGGAAAAAACAGGTCAGCAAAAGAGAAGCGTTCTAATGGAATATTTTCACAGGCAAATTCAATTGTGGGGTGAAGAGACGCAAGCCTCTTTACAAGGCAAAAAGATTGTTATCATTGGATGCGGAGGGCTGGGAAGCTCTTTAGCCTACGCACTGGGAAGTTCAGGTATTGGTGAGATTCATTTGGTTGATTTTGATACGGTGAGCCTACACAATATTCACCGTCAAATCGCTTTTAAAATAGGCGATGAGGGCAAATACAAAGCCGAAGTGGTGAAACAAAGCATAGAAGAGCGTTGCTCTTATGTGAAGGTTTTTGCGCATGTAGGAGCTTTGGAAGCCTTTACATGTAAAGGGATTGAGGTTGATTTAATCATCGATGCCACCGATAATTTACCCACACGCTCTTTGATAGATGCCTATGCTAAAAGTGTGAATACTCCGTGGCTTTACGGCTCAGTCGAGGCATTTCATGGGCAAGTGTGCCTCTTTGAGCAGAGCAGTTTTAAAGCCTTTGCTATTAGTAACAAAATCCCTGCGGGCATTGCCGCTCCCATTGTGATGCACATCGCCTCTTTACAAGCCAATTTGGCTTTGCGCTATCTTGTGGGTTTTAGTGTTAAAAAAGATAGGCTCTATTATCTCTATTTTAACGATGAGGGTGAACTGATAACCCAAAAATTCAGTATGCCTACCACCTAAAATGGCTCGATATTTGATAAAAACTAGGAAATTATCATGACAATTAAAGATAGTATATTAAAAGCTCTTGAAAATTTTGAAAAACCAGTATCATATCAGGAAATTACGAAGTATATTTTGGAAAATAAGCTATATGTATTTGAAGGACAAACTCCACAGGCAACAGTTTCTGCGTTATTAGGAGATTTTATTCGTAAAAATGACACAAGAGTTGGTCGGTTAAAACAAAATGCCACGTATTATTATTATTTAACAAAAAAAAATGACTTTTTATCGACTAGTATGGATGTTCTGATTGAAGAAAAAAAAGAGTCTAAAAGAACTAAATCCGATTTTTCTGAAAGAGATTTGCATATTTTATTTACAAGTTATTTAAAAAGTAGAGGAATTTATGCAAAAACAATTTTGCATGAGGAGTCCAAAAATAGTAAAGACGATACTCAAAAATGGGCTCATCCTGATGTTATTGGTGTTAAATTTGCGAAGTTTAAAAATGATACGAGTATGAAGCTTCTAAAAACACTTGAAAAAAAAGATTTTTGCGAAATTATTTCTTATGAAATTAAAAAAGAAATTAATTCAGATTATGAATTAAAAAAATATTATTTTCAAGCAGTTTCAAATTCAACATGGGCAAATCTAGGATATTTGGTTGCATTTGATATTAATGATAGCTTAAAAGAAGAGATGGAACGGTTAAATAAATCATTTGGAATAGGTGTGATAAAACTTAAAGCGAATCCTTTTGAGAGTCAAATTTTGTTTCAATCATCTTATAAAAATTTAGACTATCAAACCATTGATAAATTATGTCATATTAATGAAAAATATCGAAAATTTATAGAACAAATAGAAAAAATATTAGGTGCGGATGATAAGTATGTCAATTCATCTTTGTTAGAACTAGAAAAAGAGTGTGATATATATTATGAAAAAGATGAAGATATTTTAAATTACTGTGAATTAAAAAATATACCAACTGAATAATTTAGTATGAAATACTAAATTATCTTTACATGTAAAAAGGAAAACCATTGCATTTTCAACCTTATCCCTTTGAAAAATTAAGTGAATTACTCAAAGATATTACGCCCAACAGTGCGTATCCAGCGGTTTCTTTAACCATTGGTGAGCCACAGTTTGATACGCCTGATTTTATTCAAGAAGCACTCAAACAAAACAGCGCTCTTTTAAATAAATACCCCAAATCTTTAGGGGAAGCCTGTGTGAATGAAGCACAACGCTCTTTTGTGAAGAAACGTTTTGGTGTGGAGCTTAAAGCCAATGAAATTATCTCGACGTTTGGAACCAGAGAAGTATTGTTTAATTTTCCACAATACTTTTTATTCGATAAATCCAATCCTGTGATGGCGTACACCAACCCTTTTTATCAGATTTACGAAGGTGCTGCCATTGCGAGTCGCGCAAACGTCATTCATCTTAATCTTACCAAAGAGAACGCGTTTAAGCCTGATATAAATATACCTGAACTTCAAAATGCGAATCTGATTATCTTAAATTTCCCGAACAACCCCACCACTTCCACCCTCTCTTTAGAAGAGTTAGGCGAATGGGTACGCTTTGCACTCAAACATGACATTGTGCTCTTAAACGATGAGTGTTACAGTGAAATTTATGCTGAAACAAAGCCTGTATCGCTCTTAGAAGCCTCTTTACATGTAGGAAATCACAGCTTTAAAAATGTGTTGGTCGTGAACTCCATCTCCAAGCGAAGCTCAGCACCTAGTTTGCGTTCAGGGTTTATCGCAGGAGATGCGACTATTTTAAAAGGATATGCACAGTATCGAACCTATGTGGGAATGGGGATTCCTATGCCGATTCAAATGGCGTCAGCCCTTGCATGGAGCGATATGGAACACGTGGAACACACCCGCAAAGAGTACGCTAAAAATCTCTCTCTAGCGCAGGAAATTTTGGGCATTTCAAAAGTGGATGCTACCTTTTACATTTGGTTGGAAGTGGGCGATGATATAGCCTTTACATGTAAACTCTATGAGGCAAAAAATATCAAAGTCTTACCTGGGCAATTTTTAGGTCGTGAGGGCATGGGCGAGGGATATGTGCGCATTGCTCTGGTGGAAAACAGTGAAAAAACTGAAAAAATTTTAAAAGAAATTGCAGCATTTATGAAGGAAAATTATTGAATAAAAAAGTTCATTTTGTAGGTATTGGGGGCATTGGACTCTCTGCATTGGCGAAATATTTAAAGCAAGAGGGTTATGAGATTACAGGCTCGGATATTAAAGCGACAAAAATTACAGCGGGCTTAGAAGAGTTGGGCATCAAGGTGCGTATTCCCCACGATGCGGATTGTATTAATGACCAAGATTTGGTGGTTTACTCAGCGGTGATAAAACCTGATAACGTAGAGCTTATTCGTGCGCATGAAAAAGGCATCACGATTATGCCACGGCGTGAAGCACTGTTGTTTATTTTAAAAGACAGACGGGTTTTCTCCGTCTGCGGAGCGCACGGTAAAAGTACTACCAGTGCGATGCTTGCTTCACTGATTGAGGGCTCTTTGGTCATTGGAGCAGAGAGTAAACAGTATGGCACCAATATGTACTACAAAGAGGGCAATAATGTCATTTTTGAAGCCGATGAAAGTGATGAGAGTTTTTTAAATTCAAACCCTTACGTAGCGGTTGTACCAAATGCAGAGCCTGAGCATATGGAGTATTATAACTACGATTTGAACCGCTTTTATGGGGCGTATCGTCATTTTTTGCAGAGTGCGAAAATTCGTGTGATTAACGCAGAAGATGAGTTTTTAAGTACATTAACCGAACTAGAAGCGACCAGACTCTATCCCAGCAAAGACATCAAAAACATTCAAACTCTGATGCATGAAGGGGAGCCATACACGTCGTTTGAGCTGAAAGATTTGGGACGTTTTGAAGTGTGGGGTATTGGTGCACATATGGCTTTGAATGCTTCTTTGGCGATTTTAGCCGCTTTACACGAGATGGATGTGGAGAGTGTGCGCACAAAACTCAAGTTTTATAAAGGCATTAAAAAGCGTTTTGATATTATCGCTAAAGAGGAGAATTTTGCGTTAATTGATGATTATGGGCATCATCCAACAGAGATTAAAGCAACGCTCAATTCGGCAAAAATCTATGCTAATTTAATGGGCTTTAAAAAAGTAACAGCTATTTGGCAACCGCACAAATACTCCCGTACCATTGATAATTTGCAGAGTTTTGTCTCCTGTTTTGAAGGCGTGGATGAGTTGGTTATTTTGCCTGTATGGAAAGCAGGGGAGAAAGAGGTTTTTATTGATTTTGAAAAAGAGTTTGCACGCTACAAACCACTTTTTGCACCTCGTATTTATCGAAAAAATGATAGTATAGAGATATTCCCGAACGAGTCAAATTGCCGTATTTTTGATGAAGATTTGGTGATTAGCTTTGGTGCGGGAGATATTACCTATCAACTTCGAGGAGTTATCTGATGCAATTTTTACTCTTTATTGGGATAGCTTTATTTCTAAGTGCTCTTTGGTACGCTAACAATGAGACTCTTTCAAAACGAAACAAACAAATACTGTTGGTTTTGATTGTTTTAACCATTGGCAGTGGTGTTGTGTATGAGTGGCAAAATGATAAAAAAAGTGCCCTCAATAGAGAGATGGCAAATGCTTTTAAACAAGGCAAAACTTTGATCTGCAAGGATAAAGAAATTAGCAATGCAAGCTTTATTTTTGTGAGTGGAACACAGAGTTTTATTCCCAATGAAAACAATACAAATGATAAAGGTGTCGTCATTGACATCGTTACATGTAAACTCAAATAAGCATGGAAAAGCTTTTTTCAAAACTTGATTTGGTTGATTATGCAAGCTCATTTAAGCATTTTTTAGCCCGTGAAAAACCTCTGTTTATGGAGGGTGATGCCAATTTACATTATAAACTGATTCATGAACTTCTCATGCGCGATCGCCTCAAGCCACTCCCCGAAGTTCCAAATTTAGATGTGGCGCTGATGCATTTAAGCAAGATGGGTGTGCTAAGGCTTAGTGAAATTTTTGCCTTTGTGCAGATGATTGCTTACTTTCTCTACCTCAAATCCATTTTACGTGAGCAGAGTTTGGGCGAGTGGATGGAGCGTATTTTAATTCCCGAAGAGCTTCAACGTATTTGTGACTATTTTGATGAAAAAGGGGAGCTTAAGGCGAGCGTGGATGAACAGTTTGCGCATATTGCTAAAAGCTTGAAGATGGTGAAGGATGAGATGAATTCCACCCTAAGACGTCTCATCTCCACAGAGAAAATTTCCCTGTATTTAGCAGATAAACAGATACACTACATCAACAATCAAGAAGCGCTTTTAGTGCGTGGCGGGTTTAACCATGTGTTAAAAGGTAATGTCATTGGACGCAGCAGTAGTGGCTTTTTTTACGTGGTTCCAGAGGCACTCTCAAAGTTGGTCAGTCGTGAAAGTGAACTTTTAGATAAAAAAGAGGAGTTGGTCTATACCTACGCCAAACAAATCTCATCACTTTTTAGCAAGCAGTTAAAATTCTTGAGCTTTGTGAACAAAGAGTTTGACCGTTTCGATGCCTACTATGCCAGAGTCGCCTATGCCAGAGAAAAAGATATGGACTTTGTGTTGCCCTCTAAAGGCAGTGCCCTAAAACTCGAAAATTTTGCCCATCCCGCTCTTTTGCATCCCAAGCCCATTAGCATTGATTTTAGCAAACAGGTGTTGATGATAACAGGCGTAAATGCGGGAGGAAAGACGATGCTTTTAAAGTCTATACTTTCAGCTGCCATTTTAAGTAAATACCTTTTGCCTATGCGCATTGATGCAAAATACTCTACCATTGGTTCGTTTAAAGAGGTTTTTGCCATTTTAGATGACCCTCAAAATGTGAAAAATGACATTTCAACCTTTGCGGGGCGTATGAGTGAATTTAGCAAACTTTTTGGTAAAAAAGCAACGCTTGTGGGTGTCGATGAGATCGAATTAGGAACAGATGCGGATGAAGCGGCGAATCTCTTTAAGGTCATGATAGAAAAGCTCATTGATAAAGAGATGAAAATCGTCATTACCACCCACCATAAACGTCTAGCATCTCTTTTGGCGACACACCCTGAGGTAGAGCTTTTAGCCGCCATTTACGATGAAAAAACCGAACGTCCGACGTACAGCTTTTTAAAAGGAACGATAGGAAAGAGTTACGCTTTTGAAACCGCTCTTCGGTATGGAATTCCTCAAACTTTGGTGGCAGAGGCGAGAGTGTTGTACGGCGAAGATAAAGAAAAACTCAATGATTTGATTCAAAAGAACATTGATTTAGAGCTAAAAATGCGTCAAACCTCTGAAGAGTTAGAGGCAAAGTTACATGAAGTTGAAAAGCTCAAACTTTCGTTAAAAGAGGAGAAAGAGCGGGTCAAAGATGAGTTTGAACTGGCGTACTCAAAGATGGCAAAAGAGTTTCAAGAAGCCATCGGGGAGGCTAAAAAAGCCATTAAAAGTACGGATACCAAAGAGTCGCACCGTCTTTTAAACAAAGCCAATCAGCTCCATCAAGAGACCAAAAAAGTGATTCCTGAGCATAAAGCAGAACCACTAGTGGTGGGCGATAGAATTAAATACGGAAGTTCAAAGGGTGTGATTAAAAGCATTAAAAAAGAAGAGGCGATGATTGAGTGCGATGGCATTAGCCTGCGTGTGCCTCTCTCTAAACTGAAGCGTAGTGGTAATCAGCCAAAAGTAAAACATGCGGGTGTGAGCATTTCCAAAGAGACCCCCAGCGCTTCGATGATATTAGATTTGCACGGATTAAGGGCGGATGAAGCGATAGAGCGGCTCGATAAATTCTTAAGCGACGCCTTGATGAGTGGCTTTGATGAGGTATTGGTGTATCATGGCATTGGAACAGGCAAACTCGCTTATGCGGTGAGAACGTTTTTAAGTACTTATCCTGCGTTGGTTTCGTACGGTGATGCGCCAATCAATATGGGTGGATTTGGTGCCACGCTGATTAAGCTTTAAAAAAACTTGAGAGAAAAAGATAATCTTCAAAAGAGAATGGATTCTAAACAAGACTCTTTTAGAATGGAAAAATGATGATAAAAACAGATGAACTTTTTTTAAAACTGTTACGATGTGTTTCGATTACGCCTGAAGAGGGTGGCTCATTTTCGCTGATACGAGAGTATTTGAGTGATTTTGAAGCCATTGAAGTGAATGTAAAAGAGACGAAAAATCTTTTTTTATACAAACGTTTTGGGGAAGGGGCACACCTTTGTTTTGCGGGGCATCTTGATGTGGTTCCTCCAGGGCAAGGCTGGGAAAGTGATCCTTTTGAGCCTGTGGTGAAAGAGGGTGTGGTGTATGCCAGAGGTGCACAAGATATGAAAAGTGGCGTGTGTGCTTTTGTCCAAGCGCTTAAACAAGCTAAAACCTTTAATGGCACGCTTTCAGCCCTTTTGACCAGTGATGAAGAGGGTGATGCAAAGCATGGAACAATAGAGGTGCTTAAACTTTTAAAAGAGCGCTCATTTTTGCCTGATTATGCCATTGTGGCGGAACCAACCTCTGAGAAAGTGTTTGGTGATGCGATAAAAGTAGGACGAAGAGGCTCCATCAATGGAGTGATTGAAATCAAAGGGCAACAAGGGCATGCGGCGTATCCTGAAAAAGCCATCAACCCTGTGCATCAAGTAGCGCCACTGCTCTCTAAACTTGCAGGCCATCAACTCGATAGTGGTGATGAATTTTTCGCACCATCGATGATGGTTATCACCGATATCAGAGGCGGTATGGAGGTGAGCAATGTCACCCCGCAAAATCTCAAAATCATGTTTAACGTACGAAATTCTACTAAAACAACCGCAGAGGCGATTGATGCGTATGTAAAAGAGGTGTTAAATGGGCTTGATTTTACACTACGTTTAAATCAAACCGCACATCCTTTTGTTACATGTAAAGAGTCTTTGATTGTTAAAGCGGTTGAAAAAGCACTTTTACATGTAAAGGGCACACTCCCTAAACTCTCTACGGCTGGGGGTACAAGCGACGCACGCTTTTTTGGTGCGTTTGGTGTAGCGACCATTGAGTGTGGAGTGGTCAATGACACCATTCACGCACCCAATGAGTGTTGTCCCTTAAGTGAAGTAGAATCTCTTGAAGCTGTTTTTAACCATGTGATTGAACATTTTATAAAGGAAGAAAAATGAATGTTATCTCAACTCCCAATGCACCTTGTGCCATTGGACCCTATTCTCAAGCGATTGTCGCGAATGGAATGGTGTTTACCTCAGGTCAAATTGCACTGCGTCCTGATGGTACGTTCTTAGAAGGCGATGTGATTGCTCAGGCGACGCAAGTGTTGGAAAATCTGAGTGCGGTTTTAAAAGAGGCGAAAAGTGGTCTAAATCAGGTTGTGAAAACAACGATTTTTTTAGCCAATATGGATGATTTTGCCAGTGTCAATGAAGTGTATGGAAACTTTTTTGGTGACCACAAGCCTGCACGCAGTACCGTAGCGGTTAAGACGTTACCCAAAAACGCTTTGGTTGAAATTGAAGCGATTGCTTTACAATCTTAAAGTGTATGAACTAGCATATTAATGTTAAATTAGTTTAAAGTTTTTGTTGGATTTTTTATAATAAAATGTGTTACCCTAAAATCTTAGAGTAGGAAGTTTTTTATCATGACAAAAAATCACTATGACGTCTTAGTCATTGGCGGCGGTATCTCAGGAGC
>RZYK01000289.1 GCA_009930355.1 Campylobacterota bacterium
TCACGCTACAGAAGGAGTTGCCATCTTAGCCTCCAATGATGTTCGCTACCAAGACACCAAGGTGAAAACCAAAGGGGGATTGTTTGGGGGTAAGAAGGTTAAAAAAGATGAAGTCTCTACCAGTACCGTGGTCTCTTCCACCCTCAGTGCTAAAACCCTCAACATCGATACCTCTACCCTCTCCATTCAAGGCTCTAAACTCACCGCAGAACAAGCCACTATCGCCAGTGAGATTATAGAGCTAATTTCGCTTAAAAACAGTGAGTATGAGAGCCATTTTAGTGATAAATCAGGATTTATCACACGTACCATTACCTCAAAAGGGCATGTGAAAGAAGAAGTGGTTCCAGCCATCATTGAGGTAGAAAAACAACTCATCATTAACCATAAAGATGTCACACAACAACTCCAAACCGATAACATTCTTAAAACCATCACCTCCCAATCAGGTTTGAGTGTCGAGCAGATAAAACTAGTAGAAGCCTATGCAAAGTCTGATGAGTGGAATAAAAAGATGACCACGCTCAGTGGTATGGGAAGTCTTATCATAGCAGCTGTTGTTACGATATGCACTATGGGTGCAGGTGGTGGTTTGGTAGGATTAGGTGCGGCACAAGCAGCAGCCACTTCAACAGCTGCCACCGCTGCTGCAACAGGAACAGCAGCAGCAACTGCCGCAGCCGCTAGTGCTGCTAGTGCCCTTACCACCGCTACCATTCAAGCAGCCGTGGTTCAATCCATCGTGACACAAATGGCAAACACCTTAGTCACCGCTGCTATCACAGGCAATAGTCCCGTCATTGATGCTGCATCTATTGCCAAAGGTGCTGTCCTTGCAGGGGTACTTAGTTATGCTAATATTTCTTTCGCAACAGATGCATTAAAAGAGAATATGAGTCTGTATGACTATGCAAAAAATGCTACTATAAGAGGAACCGTACAAGGGGTGAGTTCAGAGATAAGTGGAGGCAAGTTTAAAGATGGATTTGCAACAGGAGCAACGCTTTCAGTGGTAAGTGATGGTGCGCTACAGATGAGACAGTATGTTAAAGACAATTTTGATTATGCAGGTAAAGATGGTAAACCTGTGCCTGATAATGTTAAAAGTGTTGGCGTGAATGGGGATGGGGTTAAAGTTGAGGGAAGTCATCCTGAAAAAGTAGTAGAAAATGGCGTAATAATAAGAACCAAAGAAGTAATTGCACCTACAGGTGGTTCACAAATGGGAGAGAACCTCCTCTTTGGAATGCCAATTGTGGAAGGTAGTGTTACTAATAAAACATTGGCATATTTTGCAGGACCTCATGATTTTCTTTCAAGCTGGAATTATGAAAATATCAACATAGATGGTCAAACACTCACTGTTTTAAAAGATAATGGAGCACTAGTCAATGTAGCAAGCGGGGCTTTACTTATTCCTGCTCTTCCTTTAGCAGCAGCACCTTTTATAGAGAAAAATATAAATGAGATTAATACAATAAGCTATATAGGTGAAGAAGAAAAAAATAAAGCTGAAGATTTTATTTTAACAAACACAAAGGACACTAAATGAAAATAATTAGTCTTATATTAACTATAACACCCTTTATTTATACAGGTTGTTATATGGGAGCTTCAACATACGAAATTTTTAAGAAAAATATGGACTTACAAATAGGACGTGGACTCTATCCTGGCATGAAAGATAGAAAAAAAATCTATGATGGGGAATATGATATCTATTCTGCTGAGTATCCAAAAGGATGTAATTGGGGCTACTTAGTTAAGAGAAATGATGAAAAGAAAACCATTGTTGGCTGGAAAATTATTTCAGGAGAAGAATACTGCAAAGAGCAACAAGCATATTCATTATTCTGATTGAATAGATGTAAAAATCTTTTACATGTAAAGGTAAAAAGTAACGATGAGTTTTAACCAATATTTATTTGAAAAACCTTTACATGTAATATTCACCCATACCTCTAACTCCAAAGCACAACAAAATGCACTCAACCAAACCGTAGGTGCAAGAGTAGGAGATGGCTTAGGAAGCACAGGAGCTAGTTACGGAGCAAGTACGGGAACAAGTCAAAGTAAACAAACCGTGCTTACCTCTCTTACAGGGGAAAATGTTACCATTGATGTTGAAAACAATACCCATGTTAAAGGCGCTCTCATTGCCGCAGGAGAGACCAATGAACAAGGAGCGTTTAAAGACAATGGAAAGCTAAACCTAAGCACAGGCACATTAACCTTTGCAAACTCTACTAATTCTCAGTACAGCTCTAGCAACAGTTACAGTGTAGGAACCAATATCGGTTATACCACAGGGAAAAATACCCAAACTAATGTCGAAGAAACCACAGGA
>RZYK01000290.1 GCA_009930355.1 Campylobacterota bacterium
ATAAAAACGATATTTTTATTCTTAAGATTCTTCACCGCTATTTTCCTGTTCATTGTCCCTCTCCCCTTTAGCACGAGGATAGAGCAAAATCGGTGATCCTTCTAAATTAAAGACGTCACGTAACTTGTTGGCAAGGTAGCGTTTGTAACTAAAATGCAAGGAGCGTGGTTTATTCATGACAAGCGCAATACGTGGTGGCTTGGTTTGGTACTGGGTTGCAAAGTAGATTTTAACAACTTTAGAGTGGTCGCTTGGAATTTGATGTCTGATGGTCGCTTCACGAATCACTTCATTGAGTTGTCTGGTTGGAATGTGTTGAGAGTAGTTTTCATACACACTTAAAATCATATCTTTAATTTTAGAAACCCGCTGTTTGCTTTTCGCCGAAACCGTAATCAGTGGCGCATAGGAAAGGAATTTAAATCGGTGGCGTACCTCTGCGGTGACTTTTTCAAAGTCATCCATCGCTTCATCCCATTTGTTTAAAACGATAATACACGCAAGATTGTTCTCTTCCACTAGCCCTGCAATACGCTCATCGAGTTCCAAAAAGGGTTCACTCGCATCTAAGACAAGCAGAGCAATGTTGGCACGCTCTAGCATCTCTTTGGTACGCATGAGCGCAAATTTTTCAATGCCTTCGATTTTACCACGTCTTCGAAGTCCAGCGGTATCGACAAAGTTAATGACTTTTTCGTTGTAATCAATGCTCTCATCCACAGGGTCAATGGTTGTTCCAGCCACATTACTCACAACCGCACGCTGTTTGCCGACAAGTGCGTTGAGTAGGGAGCTTTTACCGACATTGACACGCCCGATAATGGCAACGTTGATTTGGTTGCTTTCGGGTTCTTTAGGAGCATCTTCAAGAATGGTTTCTTCCTCTTCTTCAAAAGATTCTTCTTCCCATTCGTCATCAAGTGCTTCTTCATCACTTTCTAAGACGGTATTTGCTCCCTCTGGGGTAGGCAAAAAGTTACCAATCCACTCTAGCAGTGCACTGACACCTCGGTTATGTGAAACAGAAATAGGAAACACATTTTCTGCACCAAATTCGTCAAATTCCCATGCCTTTTCCATTTCTTTGTCATTGTCAATTTTATTGATAATCAATGCGATGGGTTTACCAAGTCCTTGTAGTGCATAGAAGATTTTTTTTTCTTCTTCGCTAGGAAGGAGTTTTCCATCAACAACCATGAGAATGACATCGGCTTTTTTAGACGCTTCCATTGACATGTTATGCACATTTTGGAAAAGTTCGGAAGAACGATCAAGTCCTCCAGTATCTAAAATAAGGCAGGGTTTTTCAGTGATATAGACTTGATGCGTTTTAATATCACGTGTTGTACCACTAAAATCAGAAGTGATGGCAATGCGTTGTTTAGCGATACGGTTAAAAAGGGAGCTTTTGCCAACATTGGGCAGCCCGATAATTGCTATTTTTTTCATAGTAACCTTTAATAATGTGTACCTAAATGGGATACATTATACCTTTTGTTTGCTGTTATTTTGGTAAACTCTCGACATAGAGCGATTGGCTAGGGAAGGCGAAACTGGTTCCATGTTTTGCGACAATTTGCATGATTTTAAAATTGACATCTTCTTTTACATGTAAATAGTCATTCCAGACCGTTGTTTTCGTAAAACAGTAGAGAAAAATGCTTAACGCGCTGTTCTCAAATTCATCAAAATTAACAAGAATGGTCTCTTGATGAATTTCAGGATGGTGTTTCAGCATCGTTTTAATGTCACCCACAATTGCTTGCATTTGTTCAACCGTGGTGTTGTACGTGAGTCCAATTCTCGTTCGAATACGACGTTTTCCCATACGCGACCAATTGGTAATCGGGGTATTGGCAAGCGTTGCGTTGGGAACACTGACTAACGCTTGGGCAAATGTACGGACTTTGGTGGAACGAATACCGATTTCTTCAATAAACCCTTCGACCAAAGGCGTCTCTACCCAATCGCCAACTTTAAAAGGACGGTCACCAAAGATAACGAGCGAACCGAAAAGATTGGCAACTGTGTCTTTCGCTGCCAACGCAAATGCCAAACCTCCAAGCCCCAGCGATGCAACAAAGGCGCTCACATTGATGCCCCATTCTTGTAAAATAGCCATGACTCCTAGTGCGATAATAATCACACGCATGGTTTTGGTCAAAAAGTTCTGAATATCGGAATGGAGTTCTTTGCCAAATTTTGAAGAAAAAAGATGAAAAAGGTGTGAAAATGCATCCACAAGGCGGTATAAAATCCAAAAAATTAAAAAAGTAACAAAAGTTTTTAAACAGAGATCAACAAAACGTTGAAGAACTGGATATGGCAACCATGAACTTGCTCC
>RZYK01000291.1 GCA_009930355.1 Campylobacterota bacterium
AGAAAATAATAATTTTATTGGGGGTGTAATTTTTTAAAAGAATTTCTGTGTATTTTTTACCAAAACTTCCTGTTCCGCCTGTGATGAGTATATTTTTTCGATTGAACACGCCACGCCCTTTACATGTAAAGATTTATTTTAAAAAGCAATTCTAATTCCGCACTCACTATTTGACAAGAGTATGATAGGAGTAGTATAATAAAGACATCTTTAAGTAAGGGGCATGTGATGAAAATTTCAAGCAGTTCCAATACACAAATTCTCAATCTTATTTCACAAAACAAAGAGAATACCTCAAACACATTAGAAAAAATTGGTGCGATGAAAGAGCTTCAAGGGGTCGATAGTGCCAATCTTGTTATCTCTGATGCACTCTCT
This sequence comes from Campylobacterota bacterium, assembly GCA_009930355.1. Classification (GTDB taxonomy): domain Bacteria; phylum Campylobacterota; class Campylobacteria; order Campylobacterales; family Sulfurospirillaceae; genus Sulfurospirillum. Next base: position 379 of record RZYK01000291.1, read on the forward strand.
TCGCAAATCTCTTCGCTCACCCAAAGTGTCCAAAATGCCAATGAAACGGTGAGCATGTACCAAATTGCCGATAGTTCACTTCAAGCCTTACAAGCTAACACGGACAGGCTTAATGAGCTCTCTGTACGTTACAACAGCGCTTCTTTGAATGATGACCAAAGAGCGATGGTGCAAGAGGAGTTTAGTGCGATACAAGGGGCGATGCAAGACATTACAGAGCAGACCACGTACAATGGGCAAACTATGCTCTCCAGTGCGTATGGGCTTGAGGTATCAGGACTCTCTGAGCTTTCGGTGGATGACCAAGAGGGTATTGCGGATTTTAGAGAGAATTTGAGCAGTTTGAGTCAAACCGCAGGCGGTAGTATCAATAGTGCTATGAGTGAGATTACCAATTCGCTGACGGCCATTACCAATTTAAGCAGTGCTAATGCGCAGATTGCAGAAAAGCCAATGGAAGAAAAAATAGCCCAACTGAACAGCGATGAGATAAAACTCACCAGCTCAACGCTTGCCCAAGTGCATCAAAACACTTTGATGCAACAAAGTATTCTGGCACTTTTAAATTAAACGTGCCTCTTTTTTCACTTTCCCCTGATGCCTCGCATTGACAATCAACGCTTTTATCAAAATGCTATTAAACGCTACGGGTGTACTGCCCGTGGGCTTAATTGGAACTCTAAAGGCTCACAGCATATTCGTTTTGAAGTAATTTATGAACTTTTAATGCCTTATTTACAACACAGTAGCGTGATTGATGCGGGGTGTGGTTTTGGTGATTTTTACCTTTTCTTGAAACAAAAAGGCACAGTGCCTCAACATTACATGGGATACGATGTGCTTTTAGAAGCGCTTTTTGTTGCGCAAAAACGTACCAAACAGCACTGTGTTAAGTGTGATATTTTAAACGATAGACTTGAATTGGCGGATTTTTACGTTGCTAGCGGGTCGATGAATATTTTAAGCCGTGAGGAGACTTTTATTTTTATTCGTCGTTGTTTTGAGATGTGCAATCAGGGATTTATTTTTAATCTTTTAAGAGGTGAAGAACGTGAGGGGCATTTTAACTATTTTTTGCCTGAAGAAATTGAAGCGTATGTGAGTGATTTTGCCTATGAGGTGCAGATGTATGAGGGGTATATGGAGGGTGATTTTACCGTGTTTTTGAGGAAGGAAGGGGTATGATTAAGATTCTAGTGGGTATGGTGGTGCTCTATATTGGAGCTGTTGGGTATCTTTATTTTACGCAAGAAAAGCAGATTTTTGCAGCGCATCTTATCGAAGAAAAACCCGCCCCACAAGGCGAAAACCTAGAGCCATTAACGTTACATGTAAATGAAAATGTTGTTTTAGAAGGGATTTTGCGTAAAGATGAACAGAGCAATGCAGGATTGCTCCTTTACTTTGGCGGCAATGCCGATGATGCCACCCGTTTTGTCTTACATGTAAAAGCGTTGGAAGGTTATGACATTATTGCATTTAATTATAGAGGCTATGGAAAAAGTGGTGGGAAGCCTAGTGAAGAGGCATTTTTTAGCGATGCTCTGAAAATCTATGACACCTACGCACGGGGTCGAAAAGTGGTCATTATGGGGCGAAGTTTGGGCAGTGGGGTGGCAAGTTTTTTGGCATCCAAAAGGGTGAATGATGGATTGGTGCTTTTAACCCCGTACGATTCGATTGTCTCGATGGCACAAAAAAAGTATCCGATATTTCCCATACGTTTTTTATTAAACCATACATTTGAGAGTGTGCAGTATGTGTCATTAGTTCATGCGCCTATTGCGGTGATGGAAGTGCAAAATGATACGACTATTCCACGCTATCATCTTGAAAAACTCATTGAAGCCATGCCCCAAACACCTTTACATGTAAGCTTCTCAAATACGACGCACGGCGATGTGCTTACCCATGCCTCTTTTTGCGAAGAGCTTCAAAAATTATTAGGAAATTTTAATGAATAAA
>RZYK01000292.1 GCA_009930355.1 Campylobacterota bacterium
CAAAAGGGGATATGCACATATGCAAGCACGGATTTCCTTGTATCAAGCAAGTTTAATGACTTTTTCGTTACCATTGTAACAAAAATATAGAGGTAATGCGCAATTATGGAATCACCAAAACGATACAGACCCAATGTTGCTGCTGTGATCGTCTCTTCTCGATATCCTTTCCAATGTGAGCTTTTTATTGCCAGTCGTAGTGATATTGAAGGTGCGTGGCAGTTTCCACAAGGAGGCATTGATGAGGGTGAAACACCTGAAGAAGCGCTTTTTCGTGAATTAGAAGAGGAGATTGGAACAGGAGATGTTGAGATTATTGCAGAGTTTCCGGAATGGTTACAATACGATTTTCCTCAAAAAATTGCTCAGAAAATGTACCCCTTTGATGGACAGAGCCAAAAATATTTTTTAGTACGACTCAAGCATGATGATAAAATTAATCTTGCAACCCAAGAGCCAGAATTTTGTGATTTTAAGTTTGTGGGGTTGGAAGAGGTTTTTGATTTTATTACCTATTTCAAGCGACCTGTTTATAAGCAAGTGTTAGAATATTTTAAAAAAGAAGGGTATCTCTAAGATGTTGATTGTGCAAAAGTACGGAGGAACAAGTGTCGGCAATGTGGAACGTATTGAAGCTGTTGCCAAAAGGGTGATTGAAAGCAAACAAGAAGGTCATGATCTAGTTGTTGTGGTTTCTGCCATGAGCGGTGAAACCAATAAACTTTTAGATTTCGCATCACATTTTAGCACAACACCTAATGTGCGTGAAGTGGATATGCTTTTAAGTTCTGGTGAACGTGTTACCAGTGCGCTTTTAGCCATTGCTCTTGAAGCACAGGGATATTCTGCGGTTTCTATGAGTGGCAGGCGTGCGGGTATTGTAACAGATAATGTACATACGAAAGCTAGAATTGAGCATATTGATACGCAAGAGATGAGAAATGCATTGGCTGAGGGTAAAATTATTGTCGTGGCTGGGTTTCAAGGGGTGACACACGATGGTGAAGTCTCAACTCTTGGGCGTGGAGGAAGTGATCTCTCCGCAGTAGCTATTGCAGGAGCTCTTGAAGCGGATTTATGTGAGATTTTCACTGATGTAGATGGCGTTTATACCACTGATCCTCGTATTGAGCCCAAAGCAAAAAAACTGGATAAAATCAGTTATGATGAAATGCTAGAACTTGCAAGTTTAGGAGCAAAAGTGCTTCAAAGCCGTTCCGTTGAGATGGCTAAGAAACTCAATGTTAATTTAGTGACACGCAGTAGTTTTAATAAAAATGAGGGAACACTTATTACAAAGGAAGATAACATTATGGAACAACCATTAGTGAGCGGTATTGCACTCGATAAAAATCAAGCCAGAGTCACACTTCGTGGCGTAACCGATAAACCAGGTATTGCCGCTGAGATTTTCAAAAAATTGGCTGACAGTAATGTCAACGTTGATATGATTATTCAAAATGTAGGGCATGATGGCACCACTAATTTAGGTTTTACCGTTCCTCAAAATGAGCTTGAAATGACCAAAGCAGCTATGAATGAGTTACGAGCCAGTGAAGGCGTTGAGTATGATAGTGATATCGTAAAAGTTTCCATTGTCGGTGTGGGTATGAAATCACACAGTGGTGTAGCATGTAAAGCCTTTGATACCATGGCGAAAGAGGGTATAAATATTGAAATGATTAGTACCAGTGAAATTAAAATTTCTATGGTAATTCAAGCAAAATACGGTGAATTAGCCGTTCGTGCCTTGCACAGTGCATACCAATTGGATAAATAATTAATGCAAAAATTTTTAACGTGGACGTTAGAGCAGATACGAAAAGATGGCTCATCGATGAGTTGGATGGAAGAGAAGCGGTTTGAATGGGTGCCGCTTTGTGCTTCCATGCTCAAAAATCTTTTAGATGGGCATACTTTTATTGTCATTACAGATGATGATAGGGAATGGTTTTGCCACTATATGCTACGAGCCTTGAACAATCATCGTAAAAACAGACCTATTTTGCCTTTTATCTCATTGCAAACGCTCTATCCTAATTTGTATCAGGTGAAGACAAAAGATGACATTGAATTATTAGAAAATATGCTTTCACAAGTTTTTCCAAGTGGATATACCTTCTTTTATGTAGGAAAAAACAGTGATATTAAAATGCAAATAGCCAAACGTAAAGATGATAGCTTTATGTGGATTATGGATGAACATATTCAAAATAGCTTTTATCTTTTAAGTGATGATGATAGTTTAGATATAAAATTAATTCAGCTTTTTAGACTCTTAGATAAAAGTATTGATGCCGTGCTTTTTGCTGAGGTTACCTTTGATAATGAGTGATGAAGG
>RZYK01000054.1 GCA_009930355.1 Campylobacterota bacterium
CTTCGACAATGTCAAGACGTTGTTTGAGGTTTTCTATGGATGTTTTATCTATCATGACTAAATTATAGCAAGTTTGGTATAATAGAGTTCTTTTGTGCATTTTTTATGTTGGTTTGAAAGGTCTTGTGTGGATAATTTTTTTATAGAGTATCGTGATCCTCTTTTTGGCGTTATCATCTTATTTGCCATCGTTTTTGTCATCTCTTTTTCGAATTATTGGTGGGGTGTTTTTAAAAGCAAAGAAGATAAACAGAGCATTGATAAGTTTGTGAAAAAATTTGAAATTGTGACCGATGAAAATGAGTATAAAAAACTGCTTGAAGATGCTTCTATCCCCCTCGAATCCTTAGCGTTACTTGCCCATGCGTATGCCAAAGGTGGGGATTACGAAAAAGCGATTAATATCTATTTGGTAACGCTCAAACGGGTTAAAGGGAAAGATGAGAAACAGTATTTGCTCTCAACACTTGGAAAGATCTATTTTAAAGCAGGATTTTTGCATCGTGGCTCAGAAGTTTTTTTAGAGTCTTTGCGTTTACATCCTCGTAATGAAGAATCCTTAAAATATTTAAGTGTCGTATATGAACAACTTCAAGAGTACATCAAAGCGCAAGAAGTTTTAGATTCGCTTGAAGAGTTAGGTGCAAAGGTGCGTTTACAGCGAACCTATCTTAAAGCACTTGCTATTTTAAAAGAGAGCCATTTTACAGATATACAAAAAAAAGAACAGCTGCTAAATCTTTCTATGGAAGAGCCTTTTTTACGACGAAAATTATTTGAATTTATGCAAGAAGTTGGGTTAAAAATAGAGCCTGATTTTTTTGAAACATTACCGTTTGAAGAGATGATAGATAGTCTTTGGTATATGGATGTGAAGGCGTATGATATTCTTACATGTAAAGATACTTTGGTACGAAAAATCGCAATGGCAAAAGGCTTAATGCCTTATGAAGAAACGAGTGATGCTCCTTTTGCTCTGGATGTTTTAGGAAAATTGCGCAGTACGGGTTATACCAAAGCCACATTAGGGTTTGAGTATGTGTGTTCTGAGTGTAAGCAGGTTTTCCCGATTCACTTTTACCGATGTCCGCATTGTCAAAGCATTCACACCGCAAAAATTCAAACCCTTCTCTCGTTAGCAAGTCATGAAGAAAATATCTCTTTTCTCTGATGGCTCCTCCTTGGGAAATCCAGGAGCGGGTGGGTATTGTGCGATTTTACGTTTTGGGGACGTGGAAAAAATCGTCAGTGGTGGTATGGCAGATGCAACCAACAATCAAATGGAACTTTTAGCAGTGATTAAAGGCTTAGAAGCCCTTAAAGAGCCTTGTGAAGTAACGATTATTAGCGATTCGAGTTATGTGGTTAAGGGCATTAATGAGTGGCTGAGCGGTTGGGTGAAAAAAGGGTTTGCTAAGGTGAAAAATCCTGAGTTGTGGCAGGCGTATTTGCAAGTCTCTAAAGGACATAAGGTGAAGGGCGTGTGGGTAAGAGGGCATGATGGGCATACGGAGAATGAGATGTGTGACAAAATTGCCAAAGAAGAAGCAATGAAAATAAAAGAGAAGGGGTAAAAATGCAACAAAAATTAGAGGCGTTACAGAAGCGTTTGGGTTATCAGTTTAAAAACCAAAACCTGATAATCGAGGCACTTACGCACAAAAGTTCAAAACAACCTTATAACAATGAGCGTTTGGAATTTTTGGGCGATGCGGTGTTGGATTTGATTGTGGGGGAATATCTTTACCACGAATTTTTAGGTGTAGCAGAGGGGGAGCTTTCCAAACTTCGAGCCTCATTGGTCAATGAAAAGAGTTTTGAGAAACTCGCACGTTTGCTTCATTTAGGAGAGTCGATTTATATCTCTTTGGCGGAGGAAAATAACAATGGGCGTGAAAAACCCTCCTTGCTTTCCAATGCTTTTGAAGCGATTATGGGAGCGCTTTATTTGGAAGCGGGGTTAGAGACAACCAGAGCTTTAGCGATTTCGCTTTTGGAAGAGGCGTATCCAAAGATAGATATGGATGCTATTTTTAGAGACCATAAAACCACGCTGCAAGAGCTGACACAAGCACACTTTGGGGTAACACCAGAGTATCGTTTGGTGCGCTCTTTTGGCCCTGATCATAAAAAAGAGTTTGAAATTGCAGTATGTGTTCGAGGGAGTGATTTAGCCCTTGCGAGTGGTAAAAGTAAAAAAGAGGCACAGCAAAAAGCTGCTTTACTCGCTTTAGAAATTTTGAAAAAAGAGTTTCAATGAACAATACGTTTGGAAGAAAATTTAGTTTTACGACCTTTGGTGAATCACATGGACGAGCCCTTGGCTGTGTGGTCGATGGTGTGCCTGCTGGATTAGTGATTGATGAAGCGTTTATTCAAGGTGAGTTAGACAGGCGAAAACCAGGGCAGAATAAATTTGCCACGGCACGTAAAGAGAGCGATAAGGTTGAAATTTTAAGCGGAGTTTTTGAAGGACGTAGCACGGGTACACCTATTGCGATGGTGATTTTCAATGAAAATCAAAAAAGCGGTGATTATGAAAACGTCAAAGATTTGTTTCGTCCAGGGCATGCGGATTTTACCTATTTTCACAAATATGGCATTCGAGATTACAGGGGTGGTGGACGTTCCAGTGCGAGGGAAACCGCTGCACGTGTTGCTGCGGGTGCGGTTGCAAAGTTACTCTTAGCATCTTTACATGTAACGGTTCAAAGTGGTATTTGTGCTATTGGTGGTATTGAGGTCCAAAGTTACGATTTTGAGCGTGTGAGCCAAAGTGAGATTTACGCCCTTGATGCGAGTGTGGAAGAGGCTCAAAAGGCAAAAATTTTAGAGGCAAAAAATGCGCATGACTCCGTTGGGGGTGTGGCATTGGTGCAGATTGTAGGTGCACCCATAGGGTTGGGTGAGCCCCTTTATTATAAGCTTGATGCACTCTTGAGCGCTGCTATGATGGGCATTAATGGGGTTAAAGGGGTGGAAATTGGTGAGGGGTTTCAGGCTTCAAGGCTTATGGGTTCTCAAAACAATGATGCTATGAACAAAAAAGGTTTTGTAAGCAACCACAGCGGGGGAGTTTTGGGTGGAATGAGTAATGGCGATGTCATTACATGTAAAGTCTATTTCAAACCCACTCCGTCGATTTTTCTCTCTCAAGAAACCATAGATACAAAGGGTAATCCTCTTACATGCAATCTTAAAGGAAGGCACGATCCGTGTATCGCAGTGCGTGGAAGTGTGGTGGCGGAGTCCATGGCTGCCTTAGTAATTGCTGATTTATTGCTACTAAATCTTGGTGCGTCTATGGAACATTTAAAAAAGATTTACATGTAAAAAGAGATGGGCTACTTTCGTAGCCACATCCTTAAGCAAGAAGGGTAAGTACCTGATAGGTGATAAAGGCTAAAATCCACGCAGTTGCGAAGGTGAAAAGCACTAAATAAGCGGTATATTTATAGCTTTGTGCCTCTTTGGCAAAAACAACCGTTGCGGCAAGGCACGGCAGGTAAATCATAACAAACACAATAAAGGCCATGGCGGATGCAAAGCTCATATTGGATGCAATAATTTCTCTTAAAGAGCTATCTTCCTCTGTGACTTCATCGCCTAGTGAATATAAGACACCCAGTGTTGAGACAATAACCTCTTTGGCAGCTAAACCACTCAGTGTTGCAACACTCATCTTCCAATCAAATCCTAAAGGTGCAAACAAAGGCTCAATCGTTTTGCCCATCATCCCTAGGTAAGTATTTTCCATAAGTTTTTCATTTTTCTCATTTTCAAGCGTTGCAATTGCCTCTTCTTGTGGCGCAGATGCTTCGGTTGCATTTTGCTCTAATGACGGCTCAACAGCCTCTGTTTCCGTGGCTTGAAGGGCTTCAATTTTAGCGCTATAACTCTCTTCAATGAGTGAATTTTGCGGATACGAGCTAATAAACCAAATGAGCATGGATGCAATAAGAATATACGTTCCTGCTTTTTTAAGGTACATAATTGATTTTGAGTAGACCACAAACCATAAAAGTTTGAGGCTTGGAAGACGGTATTTTGGCATTTCCATCACAAAAGGCTCATCCTCACCTTTAAACGCAGTGACACGAAGTACTTTGGCGGCAATGAGACCTAAAAGTGCGCCTGAGATATAAATACCAAATAAGACGTTGCCTGCCATCTCTTCTTCAAAAAATGCACCTGCAAAGAGAACATACACAGGCAAACGTGCACCACAGCTCATAAATCCTATGATAAACATAGTAAGGAGTCTGTCTTTTTTATTTTTAAGGGTTCGTGCTGCCATGTATGCAGGTACAGAACAGCCAAAACCTGTGACTAAAGGAATAAAACTTTTGCCGTGAAGCCCAAATTTATGGAAAAAGCCATCGAGTAAAAACGCTGCACGAGCCATGTACCCCGTAGTTTCCAAAAGGGCAATACCTAAAAAAAGTATCATAATGTTCGGTAAGAACATCACCACACTGCCTACACCTGCGATAATACCATCGACAATTAGCGATTGTAAAGCTTCATTTTCAATGGTTGCTCCCAATGTTTCTCCCAGCCAGCCAAAGCCTTCTTCAATCCATCCCATAGGAATTTCACCCAAACTAAAGGTGAGTTGAAAGAGTCCCCACATTAAAAAAATAAAAATAGGAAGACCAAAGAGTTTGTGAATTAAAAGCGCATCAATAGCTTGTGTTAGATTTTTACTTTTGGGTGTTTTAAGACTCATTACTTCTGCACACAATCCTGATGCAAAAGCACTGTGTTGATTGTGAATGACTTCTTCAATGTCATCGCATTCACAATACATGTAAACATGCCCCAACGCATTGTTTAAAAGAGGTTGAAGCTCAATGTAGAGCGGTTGTTCGTGCATTAACGCATAAATCTCTTTTTTCTGCCATAAAAGTCCAATCGCGATTTGACGATTGCTCATCGTATGATGCTGAAAACGTTTTTCATTGAGAAAAGTGATAATTTTTTCCAACTGTTCTTCAACTTCATTGCTGTAAATGAGTTTAGATTCAACAAAGGGCGCTTTAAGAGTTTTTATTATGGTCTCTACTAAAACAGGGACATTCGCTTTGGTTTTGGAAGAAACTTTAATGCAGGGAATATTTAAAATGGTGCTCATCATCTCTGCATGAATATGAATCCCATCTTTAATCGCCTCATCGTCCATATTTAAAGCAATAACCATTTTTTTATGCAGTTCAAGTAATTGTGTGCTTAAAAGCAGGTTTCTATCCAGATTGGTTGAGTCAACGACATTTAAAATAAGGTCGTATTCACCTTTTAATAAAAAATCTTTGGTAACTTTTTCGTCGGCTGAAAAATCTTCCAAAGAGTAAAGACCAGGAAGGTCGATAAATTCAATAGCAAACTCTTCTTGACTAAAATGAGCCGTTGCTTTTTCAACCGTAACACCTGCAAAATTTCCAATTTTAAGGTTTGAACCGCTAATGGCATTGGCAAGATGGCTTTTGCCAACATTGGGTTGACCCACAAGGGCAATAACAACTTTTTTCACGACAACGCCTCCACTTCAATCAGTTTTGCTTCTTCCAAACGAAGGGCTACTGAACTAAATCCAAGTGCTAATTTAATGGTGTTTTTTTGCAGGCTTGTTTCTACAACTTCTACGGTTTTACCGACACAAAAACCTAACGAAAGTAGACGTTTTTTAAGGGTATTTTGTGCATTGATTGCTTTAATTAACACTTTTTGATGGGTGTTAACATGTGATAAGTCCATCCCTAAATTCCTTTTAAATGACGATTAAATTATCATGCTTTTGATAACTATTATTGGAATAATAGAGTAAAAAGCCTTTTGTTAAGCTTTGTTTTGATTGTAATTATCATATTTTAAAAAAGTGTTGGTTGTGTGAGGGCTTTGAGTTTAAAACTTTTTCGATGAATGTCACAATACCCAAATTTTTGAATCATCTTTACATGTAAAGCACTACCGTAGCCTTTATGTTTTTCAAATGCATAGTGTGGATAGAGATGTGCTATCTCACACATATAACGATCTCTGCTGACTTTGGCTAAGATACTTGCTGCACTCACTTCTGCCACTTTCGCATCGGCTTTGACCATTGTTGAAATGCCCAAAACGCCAAACGTGCAGTTACCGTCCATTAAAATCTCATGCTCACAAAAATGCTCTTTTATGGTTTCAATGGCATATTTTAGACAGGCACTTAATCCTTTTGTATCAACCATCGTATGGTCACAAAAGACGATTTTAAACTCCGCTGCATTTTGTAAGCGCTCAAATAACGCCTCACGTTGTTTTTCACTCAGTTGTTTTGAGTCCGCTAAGCCCTCCACAGGCTCTTTTAACACAGCACCTGCAACCACCAAAGGGCCTGCTAAACAGCCTCTTCCTGCTTCATCAATTCCACATAACATTTTATTTTCCTTTTTACATGTAAAAATATTAGACTTCTTGCAAAATTCATTTTGCAAGAAGGAAAAGCACCAAGGGTGCGCGGGCTTTCTGCCGAAGAAAACCCAGTGTTAACGTAGCCTTTAGAGCTTTGCTTTAAAGGCTACGTTAAGCGTTCTGCAAGAACTCTACTAAAGCTGCAATGCCCATTCCCAAAAAGGGAAAATGGAAAAACTAAGCCCCTCGATGTCTTTGGCGCTTTCACTGCTTAAAGTGACTACTTCAACCTTCTTTACATGTAAAGACCAAAAGGTAGGCAAAAGTTTTTGCAAGCGCATCTCAATCGCTTCCGTGGTAGCAAATCCCACGCATAAAATCGCTAAGGATTCTTCAGGGAGATAAAAATCAATCCCCTCTTCATAAAAGATTTTTTTATCCCGTTTGATAAGCTCTAAAAAAACCATATTTTCAAAACGTCTTAAAAAATCTTTTTTAAAACTCAAGGCATCTTTAAACGTAAAATCGAGTAAAAAAACTTTTTTATTGGCATTGGGTTGGTTGAATTTTTCTACAAAAAAAAGCAGTTTTTCATCGACCAACTCCGATGTAATAGCATAGAGTTTGTCTTTAGAGATTTTGGTAAAACCCTTAAGGTAATTGTAAATTTGAAAGAGTGAAATTTTACTGCCTTGCAGTTCACAAAAACGTTTGTAAATGAGAAAACGTGTCGGGTCTTTGAGCATTAAAGCGAGCATTTCTTGAATGGTTTTAGCATCGACACTCTCACCCCGTTGTATGTGTTGGGGAAAGGTACCGTAGTTGGTGTATAAATTGAAAATATGTTCAATATTAGAATGTTTTTTATCGAAAGCCAAAAATTCTTCAAAATCCAAAGGATAAAGGGTGTAGTTATGAAAGCCCTCAAGTGTTTTACATGTAGAAGGCGTACTAAGGATAATATTGGGGACAGGTGGCAGTTTAAAGGAAAAATCAAAGCCTTCGATGACTAAAAGTTGCAGTACATTTTGACGTACAAAACTTTCTAAATATTCTATAACATCGGCTTTTTCAATACGTTCATCTTCTAAATCTATATACAAATATTCTTTAGAATCATACCTGCTGAGGTGGTCAATCACTATATGGGTTTTTCCACTTTTTCGCGGGCCATGCAAAATAATTTTTGCGTGTTCAAAGTTAATTTTACGATCAATAAAAAAATTATTTTTATACGACATTTCATATAAAAGTTGCAGTGTTTTCATTGTTGCTTTCCTTTGAGCAGTATTTTAATTATTTCCTTATTAAAAGGAAATAAAATAAGAAATAAAAGTATAAAAAGCCCTATATTTCTTGACTTTTGCTATCTATTGTAGTAAAATCATAGTCCTTTAATTAGGTCATCTTCCAAGGTGGCAAGTTCTTTACAGGGGTCCTAAATGGAAAAAATTAGACTTAAACTCAAGGCGTATGACCATAGAGTTTTAGACAGATCTGTTGCAGCTATTGTTGAAGCTGTTAAACGAACTGGAGCCGAAATCGTCGGACCAATTCCTATGCCTACAAAAATCAAGCGCTATACAGTGCTTCGATCACCGCACGTAAACAAAACTTCAAGAGAGCAATTTGAGATGAGAATCCATGCACGTATGATTGACATCGTGTCTGCGACGACGGATACAGTTGATTCACTTATGAAACTTGACCTCGCTCCTGAAGTCAATGTTGAAGTTAGAGCAATGGGTAAATAAGGGGTAATGATGGAATATATTATTGAAAAAATCGGCATGAGCCGAACAATTGCAGTACCAAGCGTTCCTGTTACGTTACTCAGAGTGTTAGAAGCAAAGGTATGTTCAGTTGATGAGAACAAACGTGCTTTGGTTTCTTATGTAAGTGGCAAAAAAATGAACAAAGCAATTGCAGGTCAGCAAAAAAAGTATAACCTTTCTGCTGCATTTAATCGTTTTGTTACATTGGATGTTGCAAATACTGAAGTAGGCGATTTAAACACTGCACCTTTGAGTGAAGCACAGAGATTAAAAGTTTCTTTGAACACTAAAGGTAGAGGTTTTACAGGTGTTATTAAACGTCATAACTTTCACGGTGGTCCTGGTGGACATGGTAGCCGTTTCCATAGAGCTCCTGGTTCAATTGGTAACTGTGAATGGCCAGGTCGTGTTCAAAAAGGCAAAAAAATGCCTGGTCACTATGGTAATACCCAAGTGACAGTACAAAATGAGATCGTTTCATTTGACGCAGAGAATGGCATTTTAGCTGTTAAGGGATCAGTTCCTGGCGCGAATGGATCATTAGGTAAAGCAAGGATTGTTAAATGAGTAGCGCAATCGTATTAAATGAAAAACTAGAAAATGTTGGTGCATTAGCTCTTCCAGCAAGTTTTGAAGAGATTCACTCACACAACTTATATCTTTATGTTAAATCATACCAAGCTGCGCTCCGCTCAAACACAGCTCACTCTAAAACAAAAGGTGAAGTCAGTGGTGGTGGTAAAAAACCATGGGCTCAAAAAGGTCGTGGTGGTGCTCGTGCTGGTAGTAGAAGAAGTCCTGTATGGGTTGGCGGTGGTGCTGCATTTGGTCCAAAAGCGAACAGAAATTATGATTTGAAAGTCAATAAAAAACAAAAAAGATTAGCGTTAGAGTTTGCTTTGAATGAAAAAGCGGCAAATAATGCACTTTTTGTTGTTGATTCTTTAAATATCGAATCAGGCAAAACAAAAGATGCAGCAAGCATAATTAAAACATTGGGTACAAGAGATGCATTGATCGTTAAAGAGTTGGTTGATGAAAAAACCATGTTAGCGTTTAGAAATATCCAAAATTGCTATCTTGTTGATGCAAGCGAATTAAATGCTTACTTAGCAACTGCTTTCTATGCAGTAATCATAGAAAAATCAGTGCTTGAAACAATCACAAAAGAGGGCTAAGAATGGCTGATATTACTGATATTAAAGCAATCCTTTATACTGAAAAGAGCTTGAGCCTTCAAGAGAATGGTACGGTTGTTATTCAAACATCTGTTAGAATGACAAAAAATGGCTTGAAAGAAGTATTAAAACAATATTTTGGTTTCACTCCACTCAAGATCAATTCTCTTAGAGTTATGGGAAAAGTTAAGAAGTTTAAAGGCATTGAAGGCAAACGTAATGATTTTAAAAAGTTTTATGTTCAGTTGCCTGAAGGCGCAAAACTTGAGAATGTGGAGGCGTAATCATGGCAATAAAATCATTTAAACCTTACACCCCGAGTCGTAGATTTTTAACCAGTCTTGATTCTAAAGATATTACTGCAAAAGCAAGTGTTCCTTCTTTGTTAGTAAAAATTGCTGCAACAGCAGGTAGAAATAATAATGGTAGAATCACTTCTCGTCATAAAGAAGCGGGTGCCAAAAAACTTTACAGAATTATTGATTTTAAACGTACAAAGTTTAACATCGAAGGTACTGTGGCAGCAATCGAATACGATCCAAACAGAAACTGTAGAATCGCACTTATTAACTATGTTGACGGTGACAAGAGATATATTCTCCAACCATCAGGGCTAAAAGTAGGCGATAAAGTACAATCAGCAGAAGGCGGACTTGATATTAAACCAGGTAACGCTATGAAGCTAAAAAACATTCCTGTAGGTACTATTTTACATAACCTTGAACTTAAGCCTGGTAAGGGTGGTCAGATGGCACGTAGTGCTGGTGGTTACGCTCAGCTTATGGGTAAAGAGACTCAATATGTTATGGTAAGACTCCCTAGTGGTGAAATGAGACAGGTATTGGCTGAATGTATGGCAACCGTTGGCGTTGTTGGAAATGAAGATTGGGCAAACGTTGTGATTGGTAAAGCGGGTCGTAACAGACACCGTGGTATTAGACCTCAAACACGTGGTTCTGCAATGAACCCAGTGGATCACCCACATGGTGGTGGTGAGGGTAAAACTAACTCAGGACGTCATCCAGTAACTCCATGGGGACAACCAACCAAAGGTAGAAAAACTCGTAAGAAAAAAGCGAGCGACAAACTGATTATTTCTAGAAGAAAAGGAAAATAGATGGCTAGATCGCTAAAAAAAGGTCCTTTTGTTGACGCTCATTTGTTGAAAAAAACGCTCGAAGCAAAAGAGACAAAATCAAATAAGCCGATTAAGACATGGTCTCGTAGAAGTACAATTCTTCCTGATATGATCGGACTTACATTCAATGTTCATAATGGTAGAAACTTTGTTCCTGTCTATGTAACAGAGAACCATATCGGCTATAAAATGGGTGAATTTGCACCAACTCGTACGTTCAAGGGTCACAAAGGCTCTGTTCAGAAAAAAATTGGTAAGTAGGTATAAGATGAGTAAAGCAGTATTAAAATTTATCCGTTTATCACCTACAAAAGCAAGGTTAGTTGCACGTGAAGTTCAAGGAATGAATGCAGAATTTGCTATGGCAAGTTTAGAATTTATGCCTAACAAAGCGGCAAAAATTATCTCTAAAGTGATCGCTTCTGCAGTTGCAAATGGCGGATTTGAGCCAAATGAAGTCGTTGTTGCTTCTTGCCGCGTTGATGCAGGTCCAGTGTTGAAGCGTTTTATGCCAAGAGCAAGAGGTAGTGCTGGTGGCATTAGAAAACCAACTTCTCATATCATTGTTGAAGTAGCAAAAGCTGCAAAGAAGGAAGACTAAGATGGGTCAAAAAGTAAATCCGATTGGTTTAAGACTTGGTATTAATAGAAACTGGGATTCA
>RZYK01000293.1 GCA_009930355.1 Campylobacterota bacterium
GTTTTCATGGCGAACGTATCGAACAAAATGCGTTACATGTAATCTTCAAAAGAAAAAACAGTATGGTTGGATGTACGGGGTGATTTTAGGGGTGATGGTGCTTATTTTACTCTATCCAGAGTTTGCTCAGTTTTTTTTAGAAGGTGAAGAATGAAGTTTTTGTTCATGCTCTTAATGGCAACATTTTTGTATGCCAAAGAAGAAGTTGTTGTGTCTGTTCCTGGGATGCACTGTCCTTTGTGCACCACAGCGGTGAAAAAAGCACTTAAAAATGTAGAGGGTGTGGAGAGCCTAAAAGTCACCTTACAGAGTAAAAAAGCGGTGATTGTTGCGAAAGAGGGGATTGAAGATAAAGTCTATTTGGATGCGGTGAAAACAACGGGGTATGAGGGCGTGATAGAATCACGCACCTCAATGAAAGCGAAAAATTAGTCTTTTTTATAAGCGTTACGAGGTGCTGCTTTTGGCGCACGACCTGCATCACTACGTGGTGCGCTTGGTCTATCGGCTCTTGGAGCACGTGGTGGTCTGCTATCACCATCACGATTGCCTTTGTATCCGCCACCATCACGTGAACCTGTTGATCCACCCTCTTTGGCAAATGGGTTACGGCTTTCACCACGTGGTGCGCTATCACCTCTTGGAGGACGTGAGTCTCTGCTTCCAGCATCTCTAGGGTTAGAGCCTTTGTAGCCACCGCCATCACGTGAACCACTTGAAGTTCCTCTGTAGCCGCCACCATCACGTGAACTGCTAGAATTGCCTCTGTATCCACCACTGCTTCTACCACCAGAGTTACTTCTGTAACCGCCACGTCCGCCACGGCTGTTTTCACGCTCTTCAATGTTTTTAACAACATTTTCTAAGGTTTTTTTGTCCAAACCGATTTTATCTGGACCAACGGGGCTGTTTTCTTTTAAAAGGTTTGAGAGAAGTTTAAGTGCAATTTGTGACATATCCATCTCTTCTTCAAGAAGGGTTAGTAATTTACTCGCACTCTCATTAATCTCAGCATTTTTAATATCATCAGCAATTTTAATGAGTTTATTTTCTTTAACGTCTCGTAAGCTTGGCACAATTCTGTGTTCCATTTTTGAGCCGACTTTTTTACCGATACGTTGCATGGAGTGAAACTCAATAGGCGTTACAAGCGTAATCGCTGTTCCTTTTTTACCCGCACGCCCTGTTCGTCCAATTCTATGGACATAGCTCTCTGGATCAAATGGCATGTGGTAGTTGAAAACGTGGCTGATGTCAGCAACATTGAGACCACGTGCTGCAACATCGGTTGCTACAAGGATCTCAATTTGTGAACTACGAAACGCTTTAATAACGCTCTCACGTTGATTTTGTTCCATATCACCGTGTAAGCCTTTGGCTGCGTAACCCACTGCCATCAGTTGAGTAGAGAGTCTATCAACTTCTTTTTTAGTACGGCAGAAAACGATAGATTTCTCAGGTTCTAACGCATCTAAGAGACGAATCATCGCATCGTCTCTCTCATACTCGTTAATCACGTAGTAAAGTTGTTCAATGTCTTCGTTGGTGGTGTGGTCTTTTGGCGTGATACTGACAAATTTTGGTTCGTGTAAAATTTTACTTGCCAATCGTTTAATCGGCTCAGGCATTGTTGCAGAAAAAAGTAGGGTTTGACGCTCTTTTGGAAGGTAGGTAAAGATCTCTTCAATGTCCTCTAAAAAGCCCATATCTAGCATTTCATCTGCTTCATCTAGGACAACCATTTTAGGTGCAAAACCTGGAAGTCTGCCATTTTTAAGTAAGTCTAACATACGACCTGGAGTGGCAACGATAACGCTTGCCCCTTTTTCGATAAGACCAATTTGGCGTGAGTAAGAACTACCACCATAAATGGTTACGGTTTTAATACCACAAAAACGACCCAATGAGTAAAGCTCATCGCTGACTTGGGTGGCAAGTTCGCGGGTTGGGGTGATGACCAAAAGTTGGACTCTGTTTTGATTGGCGTCAATCATACTCATGGTTGGAAGACCAAACGCAGCGGTTTTACCTGTACCTGTTTGTGCTTGTGCGACAATGTCGTGACCTTGAAGTACTAAAGGGATTGCCTCTGCTTGTACGGGGCTTGGCTCTGTAAAGCCTGCCTCGTTGATAGCTTTGAGAATATCTTGGTGAAGACCAAAGGATTCAAATGTTTGCATGTTTTATTCCATTATTATAAATTTTTCAAAACAAAACTAAGGTGCATCAAGCACAAACTCATGTACATAAAAATTTTAATGGGGAATGAACCCGTCAATATCGTATGCAAAAACCTACATACTCACTGAGGGCATCTCAAATCTGGTAGGTTT
>RZYK01000294.1 GCA_009930355.1 Campylobacterota bacterium
TTTCCACTTTAATGGACTTAAATGCGGCGGTCATTGTGAAGACATCACTTCTATCGCCAAACAGACGATTAATGCCTGATTTACCATGATGAAAGGTACAAAAAAGTGTTTTGGGTTTTATTTTATCGGTAAACTTTACGCTAATAGGCGCACTGTGTCCAAATGCGGTTTTAAGCATGACCCGATCACTTGTAAAATCTTTTGCGTCATCTTCATGCACAAGCAAAATGGTCTCATCGTAGCGTTTATTGAGTTTTTCACAGCGACTGGTCTGCGAAGCGTTATTGTACTGGGTTAAGGTTCTACCTGTTGTAAGGTAATACCCTGTCAATCTTTTCTCTAACAACTCCTGCACCATACCACGAAGTTCATATTGATGATAATGAAATTCCCCATAACCATCTTCTGTTCTAAAATCTAACTGGTGCAAAATAGGTGTATCTTCTGTATGAACAGGCCATTGCAGTCCTCGCACACGGTGACGCTCTAATCTATTATAACTTGCCCCCGAAAAACGTCGGTATGCTACTTCTCTTACTTCATCCCAAATTTGCCTAGAGTCTTCATAAGCATACGCTGCACCCATTTTGTTTGCCACCAGCTTAATCACCTCCCAATCATCGGGCAAATCAGACTTGACAAGCGGTTGAGAAAGGTGAAGTCGGCGCATGGCATTGACATACACGCCCGTTTTTTCATAGGCTGATTTGACACCTATCACAATATCCGCACGTTTGGCAATATCGGTCATAAAAAGTTCTTGCACCATCAAAAACTCTACCTTATCAAGTGCGTGGTTCATTTTATTGCTATTAGGGTGGACATGGGTCAAATCTTCACCCATATTAATCACCGCTTTGATGCGTCCCTCGAGCATTTCATCCACCAATTGAGGGGTCATCAAACCTATTTCTTTGGGTGTTTGATAATCAGGGTCATAGTAAGGAAGCATCCCCATATCACACGCACCTTGAACATTATTTTGCCCACGAAGAGGCATAAGCCCCGCACCTTGTTTTCCCACATTGCCCGTCATCAGTGCCAAATGGGTAATTGCCATCACGGCATAAGAGCCATCAATATGTTCCGTGACACCCAACCCCCAAAAAATCATCGACTTTTTAAGCGCATACTCACGGGCGACTTTTGGGATAAGTTTACTTAAGCTTTCATAGCCTTCTATCTGCTCAAAATAGTTTGGATTTGCATACGGGTCGTTTAGAATTTTTTCTTTAAAATCTTCAAACCCTTTGGTACGGTCTGCTAAAAAATGCTCATTGTATAACTCTTCGGTAATAATCACATACGCCATCATATTTAAAACAAGCACATTGGCTTCGTGCGGCATAATGCCTTTGTATTTAGCAAAGCGGTGCAGGGTAATTTCTCGCACATCAAAGACGGCTAAATTGTCATGTTTACTTGCCATCTCAACGATACGATTGGCGATAATAGGATGGGCTTCGGTGGTGTTTGAGCCAAAGACAAGCATAAATTCAGCATTATAAATGTCATTGTAAGGGTTGGTTGCCGCACCTTCACCGATGGTGGTTCGCATCCCTTTTAGGCTTGGTGCATGGCAAATACGTGCGCAGTTATCAACATGCGGAGACCCTAGCGTATGGCGGGTGAATTTTTGAAGCAGATACGAACTCTCACACGACGTTCTCGCCCCACCAATAGAACAAATACTCTTACGTCCATAGGCGTGCACTATCTCTTCAAGTTTCATGCTTGCCGCTGTGGTAGCAGCATCGAGTGTTGTTTCGACCCATGTAGAGTCTAATTCTTTTACATGTAACGCAATGGCTTCAGAGATTTTAGGATTCTCTTCTAAAAATCGCTTGCGAATACGGGGTGCTCTTAAACGGTCATGCGCATCTAAAAAAGCGTAACCGTATTTTCCCTTAACACATAAATTTCCTTGCGATACAACACCCTCAGGATGTGCTGAAATATCAATGATTTTATTCTCTTTCACACTCGCACTAATATCACAGCCAACCCCACAATAGGTACACACACTATCTATCACATCCACATGTTCCATTTCATTCACCCTTTGTGTAGTAAAAATCTCCGTGTACAGACTCGTTTTTCATTTTCTTAGTGGCGCTGGTTTTAAGTGCTTCATACCGTGCTTCATCGATTTTTTGCTCACGCATAAGAGCGTTTTTATCGCTTTTTGTGGCTTCTGCGTTTAAAACCGCACACTCTTTTTTTGTCAATCTCTTTTTTAAAATCAGCCCTAACTCGGCATCGGTTTTAGTTAACGCTCGCTTATCACCCATGACCATCGTAATGATTTTTCGTGCCTCTAATGCTTCTA
>RZYK01000295.1 GCA_009930355.1 Campylobacterota bacterium
ACCATAACCGTTTTTACTCAGTGGTTTGGCAATTTCTAAGACACGCTCTTTATCAATCCAGCCGTAGTTATAGGCAATCTCTTCTAAACAGGCGATTTTGTAGCCTTGACGTTTTTCAATGGTTTGCACAAACTGCCCTGCATCCAGCAAGCTATCGTGTGTGCCCGTATCCAGCCACGCAAAACCACGTCCTAAAACTTCTACATGTAAATCCCCACGCTTCAAATACGCCTCATTGATGCTGGTAATTTCAAGTTCACCTCGCTCACTTGGTTTCACATTTTTAGCAATTTCAACCACATCGTTATCGTAAAAGTAAAGCCCTGTGACTGCAAAATTCGATTTAGGATGAATCGGTTTTTCTTCGATGCTGATGGCTTTTTGGTTCTCATCAAATTCGACCACCCCAAAACGATGTGGGTCTTTGACTTGATAGCCAAACACCACCGCGCCTTTTTCAAGTTTAGAGGAGTGTTGAAGCAAGGGGGTAAAGCCTTGACCGTAGAAGATATTATCGCCCAAAATCAAACAAACACTATCGTTGCCAATAAATTCTTCTCCCAAAAGAAACGCTTGTGCGAGTCCATCGGGGCTGGGTTGAATTTTATACGAAAGAGAGATACCCCACATGCTTCCATTACCCAAAAGCTCTTCAAATTTACCAATGTCCTGAGGTGTGGAGATAATAAGTATCTCACGAATCCCCGCTAACATCAAAACGGAGAGCGGGTAATAAATCATGGGTTTATCGTAAATAGGAAGCAGTTGTTTACTGATACTTTTGGTCACAGGATAGAGCCTTGTACCAGACCCACCTGCTAAGATAATCCCTTTCATGATTAGTGAAGCTCTGCTTTAGCGGTTGCGATAATTTCATTGAGTTTGTGCTCATAAAGCTTCGCATTTGCTTCATTGGTCGATTCAAAACGGGTGACTAACACAGGTGTGGTGTTACTCGCTCTCACGAGTCCCCAACCATCGCTAAAAATCACCCTGACCCCGTCCACATCGACAATCTCTTTAATCGCAGGAAAATCTGCTGGAGGATTTTTAAGAAGCTCTTTGACTTTATCGACCAAAGGAAATTTATCGTTTTCATTGGTTTCGACTTTAAGCTCTTCGGTAGAATACACCACAGGAAGTTTTGCGATTTCAGCGTCCACATCTAACCCATTTTTAACAAGCTCAATCATACGAAGTGTGGCATAAATCGCATCGTCGTAGCCAAAATAACGATCGTTAAAGAAAAGATGTCCGCTCACTTCTGCCGCAAAGTCTGCATTGGTTTTTGCTATCATCACTTTAAGGTTACTGTGCCCTGTTTTGTACATAATCGCCTTGCCTCTAGCGTTGATGTCATCGTACATGATTTGAGAGCACTTCACTTCACCAATCACGGTAGGATTCTTCATCGCACGAGAGAATAAAATCGCCATAATGTCGCCTTTGACATTATTTTTCTTCGTTAAAAAGGCAATTCTATCCGCATCGCCATCGTAAGCAAATCCTAACTCAAAGTCACCCTCTAGCTCTTTTTTAATGTCCCTCAGATTTTTCTCCACCGTTGGGTCTGGATGGTGATTGGGGAAGGTGCCATCTGGGTCTACAAACAAACCTTTACATGTAAAGTTCAGTGCTTTAAAAATATCTTGCACCACAACCCCCGCAACGCCGTTGCCACAGTCATACACAAAGGGTTTCTCAAAGCCTTTAAGGTGGTCAAACTCTTTAATCATATAAGCGATGTAACGCTCTTTGGCGTCAATGGCAATCGAGCTAAAATCATCCTCAACGTCCACGTCGTAATTTTGCATAATCTCACGACCCAAAGCATAAATGTCTTCGCCAAAAAAGGGCTTTTTGTCGATGGTGATTTTAAAGCCGTTGTATTCGCTAGGATTGTGTGAACCTGTAATCATAATAGACGCATTTGGCGTTGTGCCATTAAAACTTTGAAAGTTACTAAAGTAGTTCACAGGCGTTGCCACTAAGCCCATATTGAGGACTTTGCAGCCTGCTTTATTTAAGCCACTGGTGAGGTATTCGCATAAAATAGGTGAGTGTGAACGTGCATCATACCCGATGGAGACCACTTTGCCCACCTCTAAAATGCGCTTTCCTAAAAAATAGCCAATCAACTTGACCATCTGCTCATTAAGCTCTTTTTCGTAAATACCCCGAATGTCATACTCTCTAAAAATCGTTTTCAATGGTTCTCCTTGTATAATTCATCTTCGATGGCTATGCCAAACACGTCTGTGTAGGATTTGTCATGCTTCAAATTTTCCTGCATTGTAACCAAAGCTCGCTGATAATCCTCTATAAT
>RZYK01000055.1 GCA_009930355.1 Campylobacterota bacterium
CGTTATGGGCAAGGCAAAAAGCTCCGATGAAACGACAGTGCTAACTTGAAAGAAATTTTTGTTTTGCCGACTCACAAAAAAGAAAAGAAAATGGAAAAATCCGACGCACAAAAGCAACAGTATGGCAGCCCGTCCCTGCAATCATCGCTTCGCTGCCATACACTTGCTTTTTTGCCAACACACAATACCGTAATCATAGACAATTAATATAAAAATACATGCTTGATACAGTTTTAAAAATCGGAAATATATATCGAAATTCTGAAGAAGGATTGAAACATCACAGGTATATTAAATCCGTTAATGCGGAAATTGAAAACATTAACAATAAAAAAGATAAAAACGACAAAAAAATTGAAACTGTTGTTTTTGACCTACCTGTTATTGAAAAAGAAGATGAGTATTTCTTCGATTTTGAAAATATTAAAGAGATACATGACAAGGACAAAATTAACTCGCTATATTTCTTAAATTTTAAAACTACTGATGCCGACAGTACAAAAAAATACTTATTTGGCGATATAGTCTATGCGGGATATGAAAATAACAAAGGGAAATTCAATGAAGACGGGAATTATCGAATGAAGTCTGCCATAAGGAAAAAAAGCTCATTTGATAGCTGTGAGGAAGTAGCTTCAAACTTTAAAAATACGATTATAGAAAAGTTCAGGGAATCATTTAAACAAAATCAGGAAAAAATCGAGAATTTTCTGAGTATTAGAAGCAGTACAGTTTTGCATTTTAAATTCACTGAAAATCGAAATTGGTATAATCTGGAAGATGCTTTAAATACCATTAACAAAGAATTAGTTAAAATTTTTGTGAAAGAAGAGAAAGCAAAAAAAGTCTTTTTCCTGGATAGTTTTTTATTCAAGACATTAACAAGTGGAACAAATACACCGGATTTCAGATATAAAAATTCCTTTAAAGTTAAATCTTTCACAAATACCGATGAAATAATAGATTTAATGTATGCCGTTGATGTTTCCGAAAGAGCCTTAATTACAGTAAAAGGGATTGGTATTATCGTATTGCCGCAAGGAAAAAATCTCACTTATGAAAACATTAAAGATTTTTTGGAAAAAACGAAACTGCATGAAATCCAAGAAGCTGAGAGCCTTTTAAATTCGAAAAACAAGAATACATCAAATAGTTTTGACAATCTATTTGCACCTATTCTTGTCAATAATTTCGATGATAAGGTCAAATTTGACATAATTTTTTCCAAACCCAAAGCTGCCACATCGCCTTCAGTCGATATGTTGGAAATCTCCAGCATCGAAAAAAGTCTCCTTAAAGAAATTCATGAAAAAATTATTGAAGTAAAAAATGAAATAAAATTTCTTACTAAGACTGAATTTCCAAAAGCGGATTTTAATTTTCAAATAGAAAGCAGTTTCAGAAGTATTTTAGGAGGTAATACAAAAGACGACAAAAAATATTCATTCCATTTGCTAAAAGTCTTACCGCAAATCTATTCCGGGACTTATTACCAAGACCCGATTCTACTTCCGGCATTTATTGAAAAGATAGAATATAACATCAGAAACAGGGAAGGAGAAAAAGATAATAAACATCCAACGTTTAACCTGCTGAAATACAATTTCTATTTATTAATGAAAATACAGAAAAACAATAACCTTATGGAAATACAAAATGCAAAAAGTTATCAATTGGGCAAACAAATGGGCATTATAGCCCGCCCATTTGCCTCGTGGCGCGACGATTGTCCAATTTCTTCATTTGAAGCGGCTTATGTCGGAAACCTGACCAGAAAAATAGCAACCCAAAAAGAAGTTGAAGAATTTGCTGTTTTTATGTTGGAGAAATTGACTATCCACAAAATAAGCTACAAAGAACAAACAGAAGCCTTTTCAAATTTCATGGAAGTATTAAAAAACTTCACCAACGAACAGTATGATAAAAACAAATGCGCTTTAGGCTTTTTTGAAAGTTTTTATGCTAAAGCTAAATCAGAACAATCACTTAAAAATCAGATATAATGGAAAATAAAATTGACAAATCGGAAATCATATTTTTATATGAAAGTAAATATTCTATTCCCAACGGCGACCCGTTTACTGGCGAACAACGTTACGATGAAGAAACAAAGAAAGTACTTGTTAGTGATGTGCGTATAAAACGAAACATTCGCAATTATCTTGAAAAGCAAGGGCTTCAAATTTTTGTTACTGACAATACAGAAAAAGGAATTACCGATGCAAAAGGGATGTTAAATTTTTTAGCTGAAAAGACAGGAGAAAAAGATATTTTAAAGGTGCTACAATCTTGCATTGATGTAAGGCTTTTTGGAGGGATTTCTACACTGGAAAAAGATAAGGCTTTAACAAACACGCATGTAAATATTACCGGACCAGTTCAATTTGCATTACTTAACCCTTCATTAAATAAATCAAACTTACGGATACATCAAAATACTACCCATTTTTCTTCAAAGGAAGGTAAAGGACAAGGCTCCATTGGAACTACATCACTTGTTCCCTATACCCTTTGTCAAATACAAGGTTGGATAAATCCTTATGTTGCCGAAGATAGCGGTCTGAAAAGCAATGATTTGGATTTAATGTTCAAAGCTTTATGGTATAGCACAAACGGAACTGAATACACGCGAACCAAAAGCAATCAACATGCAATTTTATTGTTACAAATTGTTTACAATCAACCAAACGATAAAATTTATGGTACAGACCGGCTTATAAGAATGGAAACCGAAAAACAAGAGGAAGAAATACGAAGCATGCAGGATGATTTTACTTTGGATTTTAAGAGATTAGTAGAAATTTCAACATCGGGTAAGGTAAAAGAAATACGTTTCTTTACCGAAATTGAAGAAATTGAAAAGCAACTGACTTCTGTTGACAAATTCAAAAAATTACTATTGTAATATGAAAGGGATTAAGCTTAATATTCGTGGGAATTGGGCACATTTCAAAAAACCTGAAACTAATAACAATCCTCTTTCGCATGACTTTATTACAAAAACCGCATTGATTGGTATAGTCGGAGCAGTGCTTGGTATTGAGCGAAAATCGATGAAAAATATATTCCCGCTTTTAAGTGAGAATTTAAAATATGGTGTTTGTATAAGAAATTCTGTTCATAAGCAATCCTGGGGCTTTACACTTCGCAGCTTATCTGAAATAATAGATAAAGACACTAAACGTCCTGCAAAAGCACCTAAACAAATGGAATTTATTAAAAATCCGGATTATGAAATTTTAGTTGGTTTAATTAGCGATTCTGAAAAAGAAGCAGAAAAACTATTTACAGATTTTGTTTTAGCAACAAAAAATGAAAAAGCTCATTACACACCTGTTTTAGGTTTGCATAATTGCCCGGCAGAAATTGAATTTTGTAACGAAGGAACTTTGGAGTATCAAAAAGAAGGGGACTTTGAAACCAAATCATTTATTTCATCAAATCATAAACTTCAAATTACAGGATTATCAAATTTCCGCTTAGGTTTCGATAAAATACCAACATTTCAAGACAATGATTTCTGGAATGCACCGGACAAATATGTTCATGTTGTATATCCCAGCGAAGAACAAAGTTTAGCTGTTGAAGGCGAACATTACAAATACGAACATGACAGTAAGTATAAATGGTTTCTGATATAAGCAAATATAAGTCCCATCCTGACAAGAGATTACCAGTTCATATTGAAGGTGTTTTAAAGAAAGTAAAAAAGCGTACTTCTTTAAAAATAGCCGAAGTGGCTGCAATATTTCATGATTTGGGAAAAATCAACCCTAATTTTCAAAGGAAATTGGAAACTGGTTCTGATTATGATAATCAAGGATATGACGAGCATTCATATTTATCGGTTTATTCCTTTTTGTGTTATGGCAAAAGCAATCCCATACAATTTAAAGAATTACTAAACGGTGATTTTTCAAAACTATGGTCATTAGTCGCCCTAATTTCCCATCATCATGGAAATTTGCCAGATTTTAACAAAGGGATTTTAAAAGAAACACCCAAACGTAGTTTAGAAAAATTTCTAAAAACTAACCCGTATTTACCATTTTCCCACTTTCTTAATGATGAGATTAAGTTTAAAAACAACGGATTTTCATTAGATGAAAGCATTTCTATTTTTGAAACCATAAATTTCAATAAAGGCGAATGGAGTAAAAATGCCCTAACCAATTTCATACAGACCCAATTTGCTTTTGCTTGCCTTGTTGAAGCTGACAAACGAGATGCAGCAGATATGAGCGGGTACTATTTTGACTTAAACATTGAAAACTCGGTAAATGGACTTTTGGATTCGCTTACTGAAACTTTTAGGAAATTTAAATCAGAAACATCTCTCAATAAATTACGGACTGACATTAGATTGGAAGCTGTTACCGGAATTACCGAGGCTTTGAGGAACGGGAAACGTGTATTTGAGCTAACTGCGCCAACCGGGGCTGGAAAAACTTATACTTTGCTTGCACTGGCAAATGAGATACAACAGCAAAAAGAAAATCTCGGAATTATATATGCCCTGCCGTTTTTGTCAATAACAGAGCAGGTACAGGGAATTGCAAATAAATTGCTAAAAAATATTTTACCAGTTAGTTCAAAGTCTTATAACGAACGTTTAGAAAAAGCACAAGAATTGTTTGAGACAGAACAGACAAATGAAAATTTGAAGGAATTATTAAAAGAAGATTTTATTCAACAGACCTTTGACCACCCTTTTATTATCACGACCTTTGTTCAATTATTTGAAACGCTTGTAAGCAACCGCAATTCTACGCTGTTAAAACTACCAAATTTTGCAAACAGGATATTTTTGATTGATGAAATCCAGGCTTTACCACCTAAATTATATATCTTTTTCACTGCTTGGTTGGATGAATTTTGTAGGCTAAATAATTCTTATGCAATTCTTTCAACTGCTACAATGCCTGATTTTGAATTAATTAATAAAGGTGAATTGCTAAATTATGCCAATCCAATAAAGCTCTTTCAAAATTATCAAAAACCAATACCAATATTAAAGCCAGATAAATTTTTCTCACAAGATGTATTTAACAGGTATCAAATAACCATCATCAAGGACGATAATTTTGTAATAAGTGCCCTAACGAATCATATCTTAGAACAAGACCAATCCTGTTTGGTGATTCTCAATACAATTGACGATACAAAACAGCTAAATGAAAATTTAAAAGAATTTGAAAACTGTATTCTTCTAAACACTCATTTTATACCTGATGATAGGTCAAAAAAGATTGAAACTGCAAAACAACTTCTTGACAAGAATGAGAAAGTTATTTTAATTTCGACACAACTTATTGAAGCAGGTGTAGATATTGACTTTCCAATAGTTTACAGGGATTTATGTCCTTTACCAAGTTTAATACAAAGTGCCGGACGTTGTAACCGGAACAAAACAAAACCATTTGGCCAAGTTTGGTTTTTTGAGCTTGTTAAAGAAAGTGGCAAACGTAGTGCAGAATTGATTTATAGAGATGAGGCAAAGCAATTTCTAAATTTTGTAAAACAAGAAATTAGTACTACTATTCAGGAAAAAGATTTATACAATATTCAGAAGAAATTCTTCAGCTTTATTTCAACAAATCTCACTATCGGTGAAAATGAAACAAAAGAAGGGAAAATGAACATGATTGAGTGCGTTAATAACGCTGAATTTGAGACACTCGGAAAATTCCAGTTAATTCCCGAAAATAATTTCGGGAAACAATACCAATATTATGTAAGACAAGATTATGGTGATAACAGTTATGATGAATTACTTGGATTAATGTTTGATGCAATTGATAACGATAACTTTGAAAAACGAAAAAAGAGTAAAATTGCAATAAACCTGAAAATAAAGGAGATGAGTAATAGAATATTGCAAGTGAGAGTTTACAATGACAAAGATGCTCCTAACTTTGAAAACATAAATAAAGAGTATTTTAATATACGAGTCTTGAGTGATTTGGATGATTATAATTTTGAAACCGGATTAGAAATAAAAGGATTTTCAATGTTGTAAGGTACTTAATATGATAAGTTGGAGATTTAAATTGAAAAGTGGGGGATTCTCAAATATAAGACCAGATTTCCTCAACACACACCGTCCCTGCTGCTGTCAGGCACATCCTGCAAACCACACAAGCCAAACCAAATGCCAAAGTTTGCAGGAAGAGCCTGCCAGCCCGTCCCGCTCCGACACACGAGAGACACCCGACCTTGAAAAACAAAAATTTGGTGATACAATGACAGTTAACTGCTTGATAATGAATAATGCCCAGCCCATAACACGGTATATAGTTCATTGGCGGGACAGTGGTATGCGAAAGTTTTGTACTTTTATAAAACTTAATTTGTAACTTGATAAGTATGAGCTTTGAAATCGCCAACGAACCATATACCCAACCGTTATGCAACACTATGAGAAGAAAAGACAATCAACATAAATAATTTAAAAATGGAAACTTGGCACATTTTAATAGCAATCGGAATAATCGCGTTTATTGCTGAAATTTTCACTGCTGGATTCATTTCTGGTGCAGTTGGTATCGGATTTATATTTGCTGCAATCGGTAATTACTTTGGATTGGAAGTAAAATGGCAAATATTATTATTTGCATTTGGAGTTGCTCTTACTTATTTTTTGATAAGACCAATTATTACAAAATATGGCTATAGAAAAGACAAAGTCAAAACCAACCAAGATGCTTTAATCAATAAAAATGGAACAGTAACAGAGGAAATACATCCTATAAAAAATACAGGTAGGATTAAAATAGATGGTGATGATTGGAAAGCAAAATCATTAAATAATGAAATAATTCAAATTGGGACTATTGTCACAGTTGTTGAAATAGAAAGTATTGTTTTAATTGTTAAACCTTTAAATTAATTCGTTATGGGACTTATTATCATTGCAGGAGCTATTGCTCTTTTCGTTTTAATCTTCGCAGTTGCAGGATTTAAAATTGTGCAACAAGCTGAAGTTATAGTAATCGAACGACTTGGAAAGTATAGTCGTACATTACACTCTGGAATAAACATAATCTGGCCTATCATTGATAAGCCAAGAGAAATTACCTGGAGATATGTTGTTGAAGGTACAGATGACAAAAAACACATTAGATTTAGTACTAAATCCAGAATTGATATTCGCGAAACTGTTTATGACTTTCCAAAACAAAATGTTATTACAAAGGACAATGTAAATGTTCAAATTAACGCATTACTCTATTTCCAAATTATGGATCCAGTCAAAGCAATTTATGAAATTGAAAATTTGCCCGATGCAATAGAAAAATTAACTCAAACAACATTAAGAAACGTGATTGGTGAGTTAGAACTGGATGAGTCCTTAAGTTCACGTGATACCATTAATTCAAAGCTTCGTACAATCCTTGATGATGCAACAAATAAATGGGGTGTAAAGGTTAATCGTGTAGAATTACAGGACATTAATCCGCCTGAAGATATTAAGCAAGCAATGGAAAAACAAATGCGTGCTGAGAGAGATAGGAGAGCAGCTGTATTAGATGCAGAAGGAAAGAAGACAGCAAAAGTTTTAGAAGCAGAAGGATTTAGAGAAAGTGAAATTAAAAAAGCTGAGGGAGAAAAACAATCTGAGATTCTTAGAGCAGAAGGATTAGCTCAAGCCAGAATAAAAACGGCAGAAGCTGAAGCAGAAGCAATTAAACTTGTTACGAATGCGATTAGTTCAAAAAATGGTGACCCGATTAACTATCTAATTGCTACCAAATATATTGATACATTGCAAGAAATGGTATCTGGAAAAGATAACAAAACGATTTACATACCATTTGAAGCAACAGGAATCCTAAGCTCAATTGGTGGAATAAAAGAAATGCTGAATAATCAAAAATAGCGTTGCATAACAGCACCTATGCCCAATAGCCTATGAAAGAGCAATTTGAAACCGTGTACCCCGCAGAAACCTTGTTCTGTTGGACAGTGACGAAGCCCGCAAAACGGCTACTGGGCATAGCTGCGAACCGTTAGCGTTCATGCTAAAATTCGTACATCCAATAATATTTTTCAAAAAAGACTTGTTCGGTTAATTTTATTTGGTAATTTTGCCAAATAGAAAAATAACATTTTGATTAATGACCGACAATACTGATAAACTTTACGGCAAAGAAGCTGATATATTCAAAGCCTTATCTCATCCGACAAGGATACTTATTCTTTATAGCATTAAGGGTGAACAGCATACAGTGACAGAACTCGCCGAAAAAGCAGGTATAGATATATCTACTATGTCAAAACATCTTGATTTGTTGAAAAGAAATAAAATAATTGTAGGCGAAAAAATTAAGAATACAGTGTATTATAAAATTAATATGTCCTGTGTATTTAACTTTTTGAATTGTGTCAAAGCCATGACATCATGTTCTATAAATTGTAATGAAGAACAATGTTTAAACATAAAATATTTAACCAAATAAAAAGGAGGAAACAACAATGACTGAATTTGAAAAAATTATCAGTAGTATGGATTTCAATTTTTTTGCAACCGGCAAACATAAAATTGATGCCGCAACGTTTCTTGCTTCTCAGGATGCCATACTTTTAGATGTTAGAGCAAATGAAGAAACATCAACCATCAAATTATCCCTTAAGCATCATTTACCAGTGATTGAAATACCTTTCAATGAATTACCTTTGAATATTGACCAATTACCCAAAGATAAATTCATTGGAGTGTTTTGTTCCAGCGGTGTACGAAGCGCCATCACTTTTGCTTACATAAAATCAAAAGGTTTTGAAAATGTAAAAATGATTGAAGGTGGTTATCCGCAATTGATAGAAGCGATTATGCCTGGTAAGATTTATAAACATTTGAATAAATAAGCTTTTTGGATATGAATATTTGGATATTGGCAGGTATTATTTTAATTATCGCCCTTGTTATGACTATGACAGGTCGTGGTGGCGGAAACTTTTATGTTTTAGCTCTTGTTCTGTCGGGCATAGGTATTCACGAAGCTGCCACTACAGGTCAATTTGTATTAATAAGTTCATCGTTGGCAGCTACTATTTTTTTTGGAAAAAAGAAAGTTGTTGACTGGAAGTTGGTTTTACTAATTGGAAGTATGACGCTTATCTCAGCTTTTTTAGGCGGTTTTTTTTCGGATAAATTTGACGCAACATTGTTAAAAATAATATTTGCCATATTCATTTTTATAGCATCAGTTCTGATGCTTAAACCCGTCAAAAAAGAGCCTAAACCAAACAAACGCTATCGAATTGAATTAAAATCAACCAATGCCACTTATCAAATTAATTTGATTGTTTTTATTCCAATTGTAATTATAACAGGATTTGTTGCTGGAATGGTGGGCATTTCGGGAGGTTCTTTTTTGGTGCCACTGATGGTTCTGGCTGTTGGCGTTCCAATGCAAATTGCGATAGGAACATCTACTACTTTGGTATTGATTACTGCAACTGCAGGGTTTTTAGGACATTTAAGTACGGGTCATTTTGATGTTAGAATGTCAGTTATTTTGGCTGTTGCCGCAATTATAGGTAGCTTGTTTGGAACAAGACTAACAATTAAGGCAAATCCCAAAATACTTAAAATTATTTTTGCGTCTACATCAATGATTGCGGCGTTAATTATGTTATATAAAGTGTTTTATTAACAGTAAAGGGCAAAATGGTAATGTTTCGTAAATTACTATTCATTTTTATCTTACTATTTTTAACATTTTCACATTTATTTGCTCAAAACGATTCATCAGTTTTTGCTTTTGATGCCAGCTTGCGTGAACGTTTTGAAGCGTGGAACGGAATGAATGCTAAGAATTATGGCGACCCGAATGGATTTGGTAAACTGAATGATAATATTTTATTTCAAAGAGTTATTGTAGGATTTAACTATTCTCCAAACAATAAAATAACCATATCAGCTCACTTACAAGACTCACGGGCGTTTGGATGGTCGTTGCGCAATGCAAAATATCCTGATTTATTCAAGATTAAAGAATCTAATACAGAAACACCTTATTACATCAGAAACCCCAATGAAGAGTTTTTTGAAATTCACGATTTGTTTTTTGAATACAAGAGTTTATTGATTGATAGTCTCAGAATAAAAGCAGGACGACAAAAAATTTATTTTGGCGACAAACGTATTTTTGGCCCCGGAGACTGGGGTAATACAGGGAACTGGACTTGGGATGCGATAAAATTTTCATATTCAAATAATCAAAATTTCGTAAGTGCATTTGTTGGAGGCACCAAAATACACGACCCTGAAAAAACATCGATACCATTTGCCAATACGGAATTTTGGGGCGGTGGAGTGTATGCTCACTATCATCTCCCTAATATTATCAATATTGAACCATTCTATGCCTATAAAACTGCTGGTTCGGCTGATTACATCAATACATTAAGTTTTCATCGACACTGGACAGGAATGAGATTATTTCATCACGATTACCACTCATTTGTCTATGATTTCACGATTGTAAAAGAATTTGGACAAGAAAACACTCAGCATATTGATGCTTATGCCTATATGGCTCAAATAGGGTATCAGTTTAAATCATTATTTTCGAAACCCATATTAAGTTTTCGGAGAAGCTACGCATCCGGCGGAACAGTAAGAAATAAAATAAAAACATTCGACCCGGTTTATGGTTCGCGTGACAGCTATTATGGTCGAATGAACCTTGTAAAGTGGTCCAATATTGCCGACAATGAAATTGTGCTGGAGATATTCCCTATAAAAAAAATGTCAATTGAAATAACCTATAACAATTTTCGGATACCGTCGCCTTATAATGTTACGTTACTAAAAACAATTCAGTTAAAGTCCGGAGAGCATTATCTTGGCGATGAATTAGATATTTTTATAAGTTATAAAAAATTCAAACATTTCAAATTTATTGGAGCTTTTGGGTATTTCCGCCCTGGAAATATTATGCCAATAAATAACCGACCGGCAAAGAACGCAAACTGGTGCACTTTGCAGGTTCTTTATTCATTTAATCAATAATAGATACTTTAATGTAAATGCATTATGATAAAACAGTTTGACTTTTCAAAAAAACTTTGGTTTGTATTTTTC
>RZYK01000296.1 GCA_009930355.1 Campylobacterota bacterium
TTAGGCGATATTCAAAAGTCTAAAGCGATTATTATTTTTGGTGCAAACCCAGCGGTGAATCACCCTGTTGGTTTCCAACATTTCTTAAAAGCAAAAGAGAGAAACAACTCTCAACTAATTGTTATTGATCCACGTTTTACAAAAACGGCGGCCAAAGCAGATATTTATGCACAAATTCGTCCAGGAACAGATATTCCTTTTATGTACGGAATGCTCAATATCATTTTTCAAAACGGTTGGGACGATAAAGAGTATGTAGACGCACGTGTTTTTGGTATGGATAAAATTCGTGAAGAAGCGAAAAAATGGACACCTGAACTCGTTGAAGATGTCACAGGCGTTCCTGCTCAAACACTCATTCAAATTACCAATCTTTATGCAAAAAATCGTCCAGGAACACTCATCTGGGCAATGGGTCTAACTCAACATAGCATTGGAACCAGTAATACACGTATGGCACCAATTCTCCAATTAGCCCTTGGTAACATGGGTAAAGCAGGTGGTGGTACCAACATTCTTCGTGGACACGATAACGTTCAAGGTGCTACGGATATGGGATGTTTAGCAGACTCACTTCCTGGTTATTATGGATTAGCTGAGGGATCATGGAAATACTTTGCAAAATCATGGGGTGTAGAATTTGAATACTTAGAGAAGCAGTTCAAAGACAAATCATGGATGAGTAAAAATGGTTTTTCATTGGCTCGTTGGTGGGCAGGTGTACAAAATGTAAAATCGGATGAAAAAATCGAAAATGCAGGTACATCGCTTAAAGCGTTGTTGGTATTTGGTAACGGAATTACGTCTGTTGCACAACAAGCCAAAATCAAAGAGGGTTTAGACAATCTTGATATGCTCGTTCTTGCAGATCCATTTGTGAACGAAGCAGCAATTTTGACCGATAAAAAAGATAACGTCTTTATTTTACCTGCTGCAACACAGTTTGAGACCAGCGGTTTAGTGGTTGCAACTAATAGAAGTGCACAATGGCGTTATAAAGTGGTTGAACCTCTGTATGAGAGCAAACCTGATCAAGAAATCATGTTTGAATTAGCGAAACGTTTAGGATTCTATGCAGAATATACCAAAGGTATGTTGATGCAAGAGACCAAAGATGGCAAATTAGAGATGATTCCTAACAAAAAAGAGTTTGTATGGCCAGAAGATGCGACCAATGAAATTGCACGTATCATCAAAACCATTGGCTTAACAGGTTGGACAGCTGAGAGGGTAAAAAAACATACCGACAACTGGCATATGTTTGATGAAGTGACAGGTGCTGGAATGGGACCAATGAAAGGCGAGTTCTACGGACTTCCATGGCCATGTTGGACGAAAACACACGGTGGTTCACCAAATCTTTACGATACCTCTATCTCTGTTAAAGAGGGTGGTATGGGCTTTAGAAATAACTTTGGTTTGGAAAAAGACGGTGTCAATCTTTTAGCAGAAAAAGGTTCATATCCTAAAGGCTCAAAAATCGAGACAGGGTATCCTGAAATTACCAAAGCGAATATTGAAGCAGTACTTGGGATTACACTTACTGAAGAGGAAAAAGCAGCGTGTGGTGCTAACTGGAAAGTCGATAATAGTGGTATTTTGGTTCAAAAGTGTATGGAAGCAGGTGTATGTCCTTACGGTAACGCAAAAGCGCGTGCGATTGTTTGGAACTTCCCTGATCATATCCCAATGCACAGAGAGCCACTTCACTCACCAAGACAAGACTTGGTTGTCAAATATCCAGCGTATGCGGATAAAGCAAATCACTTCCGTGTTATGACGAAGTATGCTTCTATTCAAAACGCCAAAGACTACTCAAAAGAGTTCCCAATCAACATGGTAACAGGACGTTTAGTCACAATGAACGGTGCGGGTATTGAAAACCGTGCGTCCAAATACATTGCAGCCTTAACGCCTGAGATGTTCTGTGATATTCATCCAGATTTAGCGCATAAGCATGGCATTAAAAATGGTCATATGATGTGGATTCATTCACCAGAAGGTACAAAAATTAAAGTGAAGGCGAAGTACTCCTATACGGTTTTACCAGATATGGTCTTTATGCCATTCCACTTTGCAGGATATTTTCAAGGAGTGGACAGAACAGGTAATTTTCCAGCAGGAACAAAGCCATTTGCAAGCGGCGAGAGTGTTAATACCGTCACCAACTATGGTTATGACATCATTACTCAGATTCCTGAAACTAAAGGCGGCTTGTGCCGCGTAGAAAAAGCGTAGGGGGTGGATGATGGAATACGCAAGAATGAAATTTTACTGCGATGAGAGCAGATGTATTGAGTGTGATGGATGTAGTAT
>RZYK01000056.1 GCA_009930355.1 Campylobacterota bacterium
GGAACAATCTATTCTCAATTTTTATGAAAAATCAATCAGTATGAAACAGGTTTTGATAGATGCTGTGATTGAGACACTTACGATGAGTCTTGTTTCAACTTTTCTTGCTACACTTATTGGGTTTGCCTTGGCTATTGTTTTAATTGTTACGGATAAAAATGGTATATCTCCCCATCGTTATACCTATAAAATTTTAGATGTCGCAATCAACATGCTACGTTCTTTTCCTTTCATTATTTTAATTATTGTTCTTTTTCCTGTGACAAAATTTTTAGTAGGAAAGCATACAGGAACCTTTGCGATGATTGTCCCTCTTACCATTGGAACAGCGCCTTTTATCGCACGAATGATTGAAGGGGCGTTTAAAGAGGTGGATAGAAGTGTCATTGAAGCAGCAAAGTCTTTTGGTACCAGTAAGTTTCAAATTATTTTTAGGGTTTTACTGCCTGAAGCATTTCCGAGTATTATTTCTGCCATTACACTTTCGTTAATTATCATTGTTGGTTTTTCAGCCATGGCAGGAACTGTTGGCGGTGGCGGTCTTGGTGCGGTGGCTATGAATTATGGTTATTATCGTTTTGATGGTACCTATATTTTTTGGACGGTTTTTATTCTGATTGTATTGGTTCAAATATTTCAAAGTTTAGGAGATCTTCTTTATAAAATAGTGAAGCATTAATTTCCTGATAGAATGTGCAATTCAGTCTCTTTTAATGCGAAAGACGTTACGATTTTATAAATGTTTAGTAAGTAAAGTGATTTACTAAACATTTAGTTATTTTAAGGAGTACAGATGTATAAAAGTTTAGGTGTTATTTTAGTGGGAGCACTATTGACATTCAGTGGTTGTAGTGGTGATAAAAAAGTTGAAGATAAAACAACTGTAAAAGAAGATAAGAGTGCAAAAACAATTATTGTAGGTGCAACTCCCGTGCCACATTCTGAGATATTGGAAATCGTAAAACCTCTTTTAGCCAAAGAAGGGTATACCCTTGAGATTAAAGTCTTTAACGATTATGTGATTCCAAACAAAGTCACAGACAGTGGTGAAATTGATGCAAATTTCTTTCAACACACACCTTACCTTGTTGAGTTTAATAAAAATCAAGGCACAAAGTTAGTAAGCGTTGCCAATATTCATATTGAACCAATCGGTATCTATTCTAAAAAAATTAAATCGCTCTCTGAGTTAAAAGACGGCGATAGCGTTGCGATTCCCAATGATCCAAGCAATGGCGGTAGGGCTTTAGATGTTTTAGCCAGTGCTGGACTGATCAAACTTAAAAATGTTGAGCTTAAAACAAAACTTGACATCGTTGAAAATCCAAAAAATCTTACCTTTACAGAGCTTGAAGCGGCACAACTTCCTCGTGTAATTGAAGACTTTACACTTGCCGTTATTAACACAAACTACGCACTTCCAGCGGGTCTAAATCCTAGCAGCGATGCGCTTGCGTTAGAGTCGGCTAATTCACCGTATGCGAATATTCTTGTGGTAAAAGCAGGTAATGAGAACAGTAATAAAACAAAAGCACTTCTCAAAGCGGTTAAATCCGATGAAGTAAAAAAATTCATCGTTGAAAAATATAAAGGTGCTATTGTTCCAGCATTTTAATAAACAGAGATTCTTACTTAAAGTGTATCGTCAGGTACACTTTAAGCCTTCTTCTTTTAGGTTTCCTAAGTCTATTTTTGTTATAATTCCCGCCACTTAAAATATCTGCAATGTCCCCATAGCTCAGCAGGATAGAGCGCAGAATTCCTAATTCTGAGGCCGTGCGTTCGAATCGCGCTGGGGACACCACGTTTCGTTTTAAACTTACATGTAAATCTTTTTTACAAAATCCACACGGCATCTTTTTACCTCATTAATTCCTCATTTTTTTTCGTTAAGCTTCATCTATAAAAGATAAAAATTATACTTTTAGCTTAATTTTTATTTCAGTTTTTGTTTATGACAGAGTAAAAATATTTACAACAAGGAGTTAACAATGACAAAGAAAATGGATCGAAGATCTTTTTTGAAGGTAAGTGGAGCAACCGCAGGTGCAGCTGTTGCGACGATACAAGCGGAAGCTATTCCTTTGGTGGGGGATTCCCTGCTCAATGATCATGAAAAAGGATTTAGTGCTTCTCACTTTGGTGCTGTTGTTACGCACACAAGAAACTCACGTTTCGAGAGTGCGACACCCTTTGAGGGCGATGCTCACCCTGTGACATTGGTAGAAGGCTTAGCCGCACGTACCTATGCAGAAGATCGCATTTTATATCCTTGTGTGCGTGAGGATTATCTGAAACATGGGCATAAAAGCGATAAAAGTAAGCGAGGCAATGATACGTTTGTGCGTGTTTCATGGGAGATGGCTTTTGATTTGGTTGCCAATGAAATCAAGAGGGTAAACACTACTTATGGCCCAACGGCGATTTATGGTGGAAGTTATGGATGGTTTTGTGTAGGAAGTCTTAATAATCCACAAGCACTCTTAAACAGAATGTTAGGCATTACAGGAGGATATACAGGGCGTACATGTACCTATTCAACCCATGCGATTCGCCAAATTACGCCTTATGTTGGAGGAACCGATGAATCCAGCGCTCAACCTACGGTTTATCCTGTTTTGATTGAACATTCTGAATGTATCGTTTTTTGGGGATGTGATCCTGTTAATACCAATCAAATTGCATGGGGTGTTCCAACGCATGGTGTTTACAAATACCTTAAAGAGTTGAAAGAAGAAGGTAAGAAACGAGGGGTTAAGTTTTATGTGATTGATCCTGTGTACAACAATACAGGTATGTATTTTGGTGCAGAGCATATTCAAATTCGTCCTACAACCGATGTAGCGATGATGCTAGGAATGGCGCATTACCTCTATACAGAAAAACTGTATAACGCAGATTTTATTAAAAAATATACCATAGGTTTTGATCAATTTAAGCAATACCTTTTAGGTGAGAGTGAAGATATGGTCGCAAAAACACCAGAGTGGGCATCTAAAATTTGTGGTGTTCCAACAGACGTAATTAAAATGCTTGCAAAAGAGTGTGTTTCTAAACGCACAATGCTCATGGGTGGATGGTCAACCCAACGGGCACATCATGGGGAACAACCTAACTGGATGCTTATTACACTGGCTAGTATGCTAGGTCAAATTGGACTTCCAGGAGGAGGGTATGGTTGTAATTATCACTACTCTGCAAATGGTGTTCCAATGCCTGCGGCCGCTACTGGAAATCCACTGACAAAAGCTGATGCGGATGCTAAAGATTTTGCAAGTGCCTCTCCTGGACTTTCAGGTATTAGTATTAAGTCTAAAATCAAAGGTCCGTGGGATAAAGCAAAAATGGAAATCATCCCTGTATCTCGCATTGTTGAGTGTTTAGAAAATACAGGGAAAGAGTATAACTTTGATGGGCATACTAAAAAATGGCCTGAATTAAAAATGGCGTATTGGGCGGGTGGAAATCCATTTCATCACCATCAAGACAGAAACCGCATGATAAAAGCATGGCAAAAACTAGAGACCTTTGTGGTTCAAGATAATTTTTGGACGGCGAGTGCTCGAATGGCAGATATTATTCTTCCCGCAACGACAGAGCAAGAACGCAATGATATTACCAAAGCGCACACGAATGAATACATTTTTGCGATGAAACAAGCCGTAGCTCCAGCGGGAGAGGCGATGGATGATTTTGATATTTTTGTCAATATTTTAAGACGTTTTACCGCAGAGCAAGTTTTGGCCTTTACTGAGGGGAAAAGTAAAATGGAATGGATCAAATCCTTTTACCAAGCCTCATTTGATAAAGCGGCTAAATCAGGTGTTAAAATGCCAATATTTGATGCGTTTTGGGAGAAAGGGTATGTCTATTTTGAGACACCTGAGAGTGCTAAGAAGTTTATTAAACATGAAAAATTTAGAGCAAATCCTGTGGTCAATCGTTTAGGTACTCCTTCGGGAAAAATAGAGATTTTCTCTAAAAAAATAGCAGGCTATAACTACAAAGAGTGTAAAGGTCATCCTATGTGGTTTGAACCTATGGAGTGGGCGGGAAGTAAGGTGGCCAAGGAGTTTCCGTTAAGTTTGGTTTCTCCCCATCCAAAATACCGCCTACACTCTCAGCTCAATAATACATGGCTTCGTCAGCTTGAAGAGGTCAATGGTCGTGAGCCGATTTGGATGCATCCGAATGATGCGAAAAAAAGAGGCATTAAAAATGGGGATGTCGTTAGGGTCTTTAATAAACGTGGACAGGTTTTAGCAGGAGCTGTGGTGACAGAAGCCATCATGGAAGGAGCAGTTAGAATGCAAGAGGGCGCATGGTATGACCCAAAAGAAGCGGGAAAAGCTGGTACACTGTGTGTGCATGGTGATGTCAATGTGTTGATTCCTGATGTGGGAACGTCAGAACTTGCGCAAGGTAATCAAGCAACAGCTTTGGTGGAAATTGAAAAATTCAAGGGCGAAGTACCTGCCATTGGCATTTTTAAAGCACCAAAGATAAAGGGTGCCTAATGAAACCAATCAAAGCAATAGCACCCTTGTGCATCGTAGCAACATTGGTATGCGCACAAAGTGCCTTTGTTGCTCAAAATGTACCTTTGTACGCAACGGCGAGTGACGGATCAGCTCTAGGAGAGCTGATCGTTGCTTCTCAAGTGAATGTGCTCTCTCAAAAGGGAGAGTTTAGTGAAGTTGAGTTTGTCGGATTTATGCCTGAGGGAAGTACTAAAGCCTATGAAAAAATAGGTATGTTGATGGTGGGTTTTGAAGCTCCAATACCTTCAACCTATAAAGTGATAGGGCAAAAAAAAGATGAATATGAGAGCATATGGCTTAATGTATCGGTGAAAGGATTTGTGAAAACAACAGTGCTTAAAGAGACAAAAGTGTCTATTTTAGAAGAAGGTAAGGCAGCATTTCAAGCCAAGTGTGGTACCTGTCATGCCCTGCATCCTGAAGGCGAGTTTGATGCCAATGTATGGCCGAGCATTTTAGAAGCGATGAGTCCGCAAGCAGGACTTTCAAGTGCGGAACGTTATAGCATTGAAAAATACCTTCAAAATTATAAGCACTAAGAAATTTACGCCTCATATAGAGGGGTAAATTTCCCTTTTCCCCCTTAATCTTAGAGAAGAAAATTTTCGTTACAATCTTTACATGTAAACTTCTTCAAGGAGCAATGTGTGGATATTTGGCTTGAAAAATTGAAAGATTTGAAGCTTCTGTACGCAGAAGATGAAGAGGGAATTCGCAAACCAATGGCAAACTCTTTGGGGTATTATTTCGAAGAGGTGTTTGAGGTTAAAAATGGCGAAGAAGCTCTGGATTGCTACTATGAACA
Organism: Campylobacterota bacterium; assembly: GCA_009930355.1. GTDB lineage: Bacteria > Campylobacterota > Campylobacteria > Campylobacterales > Sulfurospirillaceae > Sulfurospirillum. The sequence continues at coordinate 5,347 of RZYK01000056.1, forward strand.
CCATCCTGATATTATGTTAACTGATTTGCGCATGCCACGAAAAGATGGCTTAGAGATGGCAAAAGAGATTCGTCAGAATGATAAAAAAATCCCTATTATTATGATTACGGCGCATACCGATAAAGAGTATTTGCTCAGTGCCATTGATCTTAAGATTGAAAAATATTTGATTAAACCTGTTGCGTTAGATGAATTGCTCAGTGCTTTAAAAGCGTGTGTTGAAGAGATAGAAGCGGATAAACCTTTGTATATAGAGTATGCGCAGTATCGCTTTGATTTTAAAAATCATCTGGCGATACCCAAAGAGGGTGAAAAGATAGAATTGACACAAAAAGAGGCTGATTTTTTGCTGCTGGTGATGCGTAAAAAAGGACTTATTGTGAGTTACGAAGAGATTGAAATGTGTGTTTGGAAAGAGGAGTTTATGAGTATTGCAGCCCTTCGTACGTTAGTAAAAACCTTGCGTAAAAAACTCGAAGGTTTAGCGTTAAAAAACCATTCGCAAATGGGGTATAGCCTTGTGTTTTAAAGAGCTTATTGTTTTGATGATTTACATTTTAGGGATTGCTTTACATGCCAATGAGTATCAAGAAGATCATCGGGCACAAAGAGCTTTACATGTAAAAGACCCTCGTTCCCATATCAAAGTTTTTTTCCCCTCTATGCCTTACAATTATGTCTCTCGTTTGGTCAACGAAAGTCTGGTTCGATTGGCTGAAAATGAACAGGGTTGGGAGTATGCGCTAGCAGTTTCAAGCAAAAAACTTTCACCTCTTTTGTACGAGTTTGAGTTACGTCCTCATGTGCGCTTTCAAGATGGCACGCCTTTTAATGCCGATTCGGTAGTTCATAATTTTGACTATTTTCTCAAACAGCCTTTTAATTATACGAATATTGATAAAACACTTAAACGTGTTGAAAAAATTTCTGATTTGAAAATTCGCATCCATTTAGACAAACCTTATGGAATGCTTTTTCGTGATTTGGCACGTATTTATTTCTATTCAGAAGCTTATTTACGCCAATATGGCTGGGCTGGCGGGGATACGGGAGCGAATATTCAAAGTGCAGGACCGTATGGATTAGGTCCATATAGTTTAGTAGAAGGCATGGTGACGGGACGGAAACAAACACCGAAGGTCATTTTAAAGGCGAATCCCTACTATTGGGAAGAGGGGTTGCCTAAGATTGAGACGATAACTCTGTTTACGGAGTTGAGTATGCAAGAGGCATTGGAGTTGGCGCTTTTTAAAGATGGAGGAGTGGATTTTATGCAGATTCCTTTTAATAAAAAAGTAGAAACGATGCTTTCACCTTATGCCAAGTTGATTTCTATGCCATCAAGCCACAATTTTACAATCTATTTTAATTTAAAAAAGAGCAATGCGCCTATTGCCCGAAAAGAGGTACGCCAAGCGCTTAATTGTGCGCTCAATCAACAAAACCTTCTCAATTTTACCTACAAAAAAGAGGGGCAACTCAATCCTAATGCGATGAAACCTTTTGAATGTCCTCTGAGCCAAGAAGCGATTTATGCACTTTTGAACAATAGAGAATTTGAAGTAGCCACACAAGATGCCCTGCTTTTTTTATGGAAGGGCATTGAGTATCAGCTCTCTTTATATGGGGTTCGGTTGCGGTATAAAACGACAACGAGCGAAAAAGAGATTTATAACATGATGCAAAAAAATCACACCCAAGTTCAATCGTGGGATATGTTGGTGCAAGGAACACAAGATTATTACGGTAGGCATCCGTGGCCTATTTTTATTCGTTATCATGAAAACAATCCATGGAGTTTTGTGAAAGGAGATACTTTGATGCGTCAGTGCATTGAGGCTTTTTTTGAGGCAGAACAGGGAAGTGAAGCGTTTATTTCTTTGTATGAACGTATTCAAAAACGAGCAAAAGAGGAAGCGTATATGCTGTTTGTTCCTATTCCAAACGCAGTCTTTGCGATGAATAAAGAGTTGATTTTTGAGCCTTTGGGGATTGGAATGCAGCCTTTTTGGAAGGCAAATATTACCTCTGAACATTGGTCGATAAGAGGAGAAGTTCCTTATCCTGAAAAACTTCAAGCGCCCATCTTGCCCAAGAGGATTCCATGAAAAATATTCCCATCAAATACAAATTGCTCTTTTTATTTAGTTTTTCCTTTATTGGAATGCTCATCTTAGCAGAGCGTTCTTTTGCCCTTTCTAAAGAGAATATTCGCAATGCAGCTATTATTTTTGATAATGCAAAAAGTACACAGTATTTACAAGAAAATTATATAGAGCCTTTAAATGTGCTTCATGAAAAGAGCCTTTCATTGGTGCTTTCTCCTAATGAGGATTATCGAAAGAGCATTGAAGTTGAGATTATGGAGCAACGCAAGAGATTGGAGGAGCGGTTTAAGGCATTGGATGAGAAGAGTTATGCTATTTGGCAAGCCTATCTTAAAAGCGTTGAGAGGACATGTTCGTATGTGGCATCTTCTTTTGAAGAGGGCGCCTTTGTCTATGTAACATCTGTGGAGAGGGAGCGTTACTATGCCCTATTGGAGCAACTTAAAATTTTACAGCATACTGCTGTACATCATATGGAATCCAATTTTGAAGATATTCAAAGTCGCTCTCAAGCACTGAAGTATGAATTAGCCGTTTTGGTGATTTTGCTAGCAACATTAGTGTTTATTGCGGGGTATTCTCTCTCAGGGCACATTGTCTCATCGATTCACCGACTTCAAGAGGGATTGCAAGAGTTTTTTGCGTATTTACAAACCAGACAAAGTGAACCCAAACCCATTGTTCTCTCAAGCAAAGATGAGCTAGAAACGATGTCTAAACTGCTCAATCAAAGCATCTCAAAAGCCACATCGGATATTCAGCAAGACAATGAGTTTATTGAAGATGCCATTAGTGTCGTGAATGATTTGCAGCAGGGTATTCTCTCTTCAAGGCTTCACTCTTTTCCTCAAGCAGATAAATTACAGCGTCTTAAAGATGTCATTAATACAATGATTGACAACTTGGAGTCAAAAATCAATGAGGAAATTTTAAAGCGAACGGAGCAAGAGAAGCTATTGATTCAGCAAAGTAAACTTGCGAGTATGGGTGAAATGATAGGCAACATCGCCCACCAATGGCGTCAGCCTTTAGGGGAATTGAGTGCTATTTTTATTAACCTTCAAGTTAAACACGCTTTTAATGATTTGGACGATGTAACGTTGTTAAATAGTATTCAGCAGTGCAATAAGCTTAATGCGTATATGTCAAGTACCATCAGTGATTTTCAAAATTTTTTCAAGCCCTCTAAAGATAAAGAGGTCTTTGAAATATCTGAGGCGTGTCAAAAAGCTATTTCGATGTTGAAGGCGTCTTTGAATTATCATGGCATAGAACTCTCTTTTGATATTTCAGCGAAGGTTGAGGTTTTAGGTTATCCTAATGAATTTGCACAAGCACTTTTAAATATTCTCTCTAATGCCAAAGATGTGCTTAGCGAGCGTGAAATCAGTAATCCTTTTATTCGATTGGAGCTGAAAAAAGGATATAAATATACCTTGATTGTGATTGAAGATAATGGCGGAGGCATTGCTCAGGAGTATGTGGACAGAATTTTTGAGCCTTACTTTACGACTAAGTATGCCAAACAAGGAACCGGCATTGGGCTTTATATGACGAAGATGATTATTGAGAACAATATGGGTGGGATCATTAACGTTAAAAATACATCTCTTGGCGCTATTTTTACCATTAAATTACCCAGTGTGGTAAGTGCATAAGCTTTTACATGTAAAGATCTTTACATGTAAAAGTTTTTAGTGTTGAGTGTTTTTTTCTTCTATCATAGCATCTAAGGTTATAAAGAGGGTTTTACTCTCTTTTTCAACTTCATGGAAGGCTTGAACAATGCGTTCTTTCTCTTCTAAAAGGTTAGATGAGGTAGTTCGAATGAGTCCAATAATCTCTAAAACATGTTCATGAAAATGTTTGTGTGGAGTATAAAGGGCTTTAAAATTTTGTGTATTTCCAAATATTTTCTCACCATCTTTTTCATACCATTCTCCTAAACTACAGCGTTCATGGGTTTGGAATTGTGTCTCTTTGTCATTGACATACACTGCGCTATAAGCATCTGATTTGAAAATAGCATGGTTCATTTTGGCTAATGTAATAAAAATGGTTTGCTGAATGGTATTAATATTATAAGAAGTACTATTAGAGTGTTCAATCAAACTATTAAAAGTCGTGCTTAATTTATCGAGCGTTTTAGTTGATTCATCGGCATTTTGTTTCATGGAGGTTGCATTGCTTTCAAGCCCTGCGGTTTCTTGCTGGAGCATTTTAATGGAAATTGCAATCTCTGCAGTGGCTTTTTGTGTGGTTTCTGCAAGTTTGCGTACTTCATCTGCCACGACAGCAAAGCCACGACCATGCTCACCTGCACGGGCTGCTTCAATAGCAGCATTGAGGGCTAAGAGGTTCGTTTTATCAGCAATATCGTTAATCATGTCCACCACAGCGCTGATGTCTCGTGTGCGTTGCACTAAAATGCCGATACTTTGCTCATTTTGATTGACAAATTCAATTAAAGAGGTGATTTTAGTAATCGTATCTCGTAGATTTTGATAACTTCCTTTGGTCTCTTCGGCGTAGACTTCTCCATCTTTGGCAATCTCTTTTAATCGTTCAACAATAGTGGTTAAGTTGGATTGAACCGTGGTAAAGTCATTGGATTCACTACTAATTTGCGCCAGTTCTGCATTGAGCGTATTTCGAGCAATAAAATCATGCGTTTGCTTCATTGCATAAACAGCTTGATTAACCATTTCAACTTGCTCTTTGAATTCCCCATGCATTCCTTTTTGAAGAATTTTACGGCTAAAGTCTTCTTTGGATGCAGCAAGAATCGTGGATTTAATCTCTTTAGTGACCAATTCAAAATTATCCAGCAAGGAGTTCATATTTGAGCAGAGCATTTTAAGCTCTCCACCATCATTGACATTGACAATGCGTCCATGTAAATGACCATGTTCACTCTCTTTGACAATGTCTGCGAGTGCATGAATTGTTTTTTGCACTTTGCGAATATTGATAAACATAAACCAGGCTAAGGCAAAATTGGTGAGATTAATGACTTGAATCCAATGAAAGCCATTGTATGAAACTTCGAGGATAAAAGCAAACGTAAATGCGACTAAGGAGATAATATTTGCATCTTGCACTTTAGCAAGAGAGGATCTATTCATGCGAAAGTATGAAGGCATCGTAGCTAACCTTTAAATGAGATAGGGTATTTTCTAAGAGTGAGAGTGAGGCTTGAACACCATTATGTTGTTCCGCTTTAAGCATTTTGTCATACAGTGGCTCTATCACACTAAGACCTTTTGGGCTAGGAGAACGCCTTACGGAATGGTATCCAATGATTGTATTTGTTTTGGTATCCGTGATGGGTGTAATATAAGCATGAACCCAATAGTAATGGTTGTGTTTGGTACGATTTTTAACATAAGCAAAAATTTCTTTTCCTGCTTGAGCTCGTTCCCAAAGGAGTTTAAAAATAGCCTTTGGCATATCTGGATGCCGTAAGATGTTATGCGGTTTACCAATCAACTCTTTTTCTTGATAGCCAGAAATTTCAATAAAAAGATCATTGGCGTAAGTGATTCTTCCTTTAAGGTCTGTTTTTGAGACAATA
>RZYK01000297.1 GCA_009930355.1 Campylobacterota bacterium
CAAAGCATGCGTACCTATCATAAAATCAAACGCCTCCAAATTCTCTTTCACATCGCTCTCTTGCGTCACTAAAACACTCTTTACATGTAAAGGTAAAAACTTCCTCGCCTCTTCAAAAAGCTGTCGTGCTAGAACCGTTGTGGGAGCCATTAAGACTACTTTTTTAGGGTACGCCATCATGACCGCACTTAAAATCACCATCGTTTTTCCACACCCCACATCACCCATGACCACACGTTTTGTGGCATAGTTTCCTAAAAAATCTCTTTTAATTTCGCCTATTACCTTTTGCTGATCGGCGGTTAAAGTAAAGGGTAAAGAGGCGATAAAAGACCTTTCATCTCCCTCCAGTTTCGCACACGAGGGAAATGTTACTTTTTTTCCTGAGAGCTTTTTAAGGTCATTGTAAATCTCGACAAATTTTAAACACTGCTTCACTTCAGAAGAGTACCCTTCCTTTTCAAAAGCATAAACCGCATGAAGGCTTGGAACATGAAGGCTTAAAAGGATTTTTGCTTCGTTTACAGCTAAACCCTCGTGGAGGAGTGCTTCAAGGTTTAGATGGCGTTTCATCAGCTCCAAAACGGTTTTGTTTTGAAGTGGGGTTTTGTATTTGGGGATAAGTTGATTGATCTGTGTGACACTACGGGGTTGAAGTAGTTGTAAGCGTCCATTTTTATAACTGATTTTTCCACTGACAAAACAGTCAATACCTTGTTTAAAGAGTGCTTTTTGATACGGTTTTGGTGCAAAAATAACCCCATCAAGCTGCATATTCCATGCCTCACAAAAGAGAAGCATCTGCAACACTTTAGGGCTTCGCTTGATGGAAAGTACCTTTACATGTAAGGTATTGTTTTGCTCCAAAAGAGGAGCAGATGAGAGATAGGTATTGTCATACGAATGGGGTACAATCAACGCTAAATCCAGTAGCGTCTGTACCCCTAGTTTTTTTAAACGCTCCGCCTCAATAGGGTCAGTGTCACTTTTTATCACGCTTGGTCACTATGGAAAAACTAAGAGCGGTGATTTCGTCGTGTTTTTTAATAAATTGATTGAGTTCTTCAAGGCTTAAGGCTTCAATTTTTTCCAGCTGTTTTTTAGAGTGTCCTAACTCATACCCGTTGTAATACTCAAAAAAAGCACGAGAGAGTCTTTGAGAGAGTGTTTCATTGCGTAAAGGCTCACTTCCGAGTAAAAAGCGTTTGGCTTGCGCTAATTCTTCCGCACTCACACCCTCTTGCACAAACCGTTTAATTTCAGCCGCAACAATTTTTTTTGCCTCGTCTAAATTTTCATTTTTGGTTTGCAAGTGCCCTGTAAAACTGCTATGAGATTTTCCGATGGAGGTTCGGCTGTAACTTGAATACGCCAGTCCCCTCTTCACACGAATCTCCTCCATCAAACGGCTTCCAAACCCACTCTCTCCTAAGATAAAACTCGCTACTTTGGCTTTGTACGCCTCAGAATCACCACTTTTCATATAAAAAGGCGCTCCAAAATAGATATAAGCCTGTTCGCTCTCTTTATCAATCACCAACTCTTTAGCGTTTTTATTGGCATCAAAATAAGGCATTGGCTTTACTTTTCCATGCCCTAATTCCAAAAGCACTGGCATTAAGAGGTGTTTGAGTTCTTCTAACTCGATATCTCCTCCTGCAACAACAATGAGGTTTTCCAAATGCAACCGCTCTTTGTAAAAATGCTCAACATCCTTAAGTTTCAAGGCTTTGATACTCTTAACATCACCGCTATACGCATGAGCAAATGGAGTATTTTCAAAAATAAGCTTTTGAAGATTTAAATTGGCAATGTAGTCAAAATCACTCTCCTTACTTGAGAGCATCCCCAGAGTCAAACGTTTGATTTTTTCAAAACTCTCTTTGCTAAAATTAGGGCTTTTAAGCAGTTTATGCAACATATCAACACCGTAAGGAAACTGCTCTTTTAAGGCTGAGACTTCAAATACCAATGTTTCCACGCCCGCATAAGCACTTAAAGAGATAGCACGAAACTCTAAGGCTTCTGCAAAAGCAGTCGCACCCATCTCTTTGGTACCCTCCCCTAGCATTCCTGCGGTAAATTTCGCAATACCCGCATTGTGATTATCTTCCATGCTACCCGCATTTTTGACAACAAGTTGGACAGAAACCAAAGGCAAAGAGCTCTCTTTTTCAAACACCACGGGAATATTGACACCCTTTACATTGATTTGACCTACTTCTTGTGCCACACCGACTCCTTGTAAAAAAATCATAATCACTAACCATATATTTTTCATGCAAATCTCTCCAAAATGGTATAGGAGG
>RZYK01000298.1 GCA_009930355.1 Campylobacterota bacterium
GCATAAGTACTGTTGAAATACTCATGGCCCAACAAAGCTTCAAAATTATGCAGACCAAAATAGGTGGAATAATTCAATAATTGCTGGAAGTTTACATCATAAGAGCGTCCGTGTGCTTTTGAAACAGTACCGCCAGTAGTGTCGAACTGGCCATAGTAGGGATTGTAAACGTATGTGGTACGTGTTTCATCCAGGTTTTGTGTGCCATTGATGGTCAATGTCAAGCCGGGCATGAAGGTAATATTCGCAAAACCGGAACTTGAGAATGCATTTCCCTCAGAATTCACGGTATTCAGGTAGCTGTCCATAATGGGATTCGCATCCGAGATGAAAGGACGTGAACGACCGGCATTCATGCCATTACCGTAGTCCATCATTTCGAAGCCGTCACCATCTACCATAATGCTACCATCAGGATTACGAAGATAAGCAGGATAAATTGGAGGGAGCTGAGAAGTAAATGCCCAGATATTTCCAGACGATGTACTGGAGCCGTTGTTGCTAAGGGAGTTATGGTCAAATCTCGCATACGAGATGTTTCCACCCACTTTCAGCCATTCTTTTGCCTGATAGTCCGCTCTTAAACGAGTGGTGAAACGCTCCATATCGGAAGCCTTTGTAATACCCTCATTGTTGAGATAACCGAGCGATGCGAAAAATGAAGATTTCTCATCGCTACCGCTGATCGACAGGTTGTACTCCTGGCGTAAACCGGTGCGTGTACCCGCTTTCTCCCAATCGTCGGGCAAGAGCAGATAATCAGTTCCTCGATAGTTCTCAACACGGCCCAATGTTGCTTCAGGATTCAATTTCCCATTCAAGCCAATGAGCAACTGACCTTCAGGATAAGAATAGACGTTGTATCCCAAACCTCCGTTACCCTGATCACCAAACAAGTTTGCATTGGCTTTCAGCCAGCTCTCTTCCGCGCTAAGACCCAGGTTCATATGGTATCTAGACAGAGCACCATAATGCATCTCGTAATACTGTGCCGGATTTGTTATGACATCGTAATGTTGTAACGCCCTGGCGTTTGATCCATATTTAGCATCAAAAGTGATCACAGCATCACCCCTGCCAGTTGCCTTTTTTGTGGTAATCATGATCACACCATTCGCTCCTCGTGCACCGTATAAAGCGTTTGAAGCTGCATCTTTCAATACTGTCATTGATTCCACGTCGTTGGGATTCAAATTACTCAAATCACCACTGTAAGGTGCACCATCAACGATGATCAATGGATCGTTACCTGCATTCAGTGAGCTGAACCCACGAATTTTGATCGAAGCTGTTGACCCGGGAGCACCGCTGTTGGATGTCAACTGCAATCCTGGCACAGCACCGGCTAAGGCATTTGTAACACTTGTTACCTGCGACTTGCTCAATTGTTCGGAATCGACAACTTTAGCAGAGCCGGTGAATGCCGATTTTTTCGCCGTACCGAAAGCCACAACCAATACTTCGTCCAATAATTCAGAATCGGGTACCAGTTCAACTCTCATATTTGCACTAACGGGTAATTCCTGTGTTTCATAACCAACATAAGAAACGACAAGTGTACTGTTTGAAGGAGCCGATAAGATGAAAATACCATCTATATCGGTAACAGTACCCTGGGTAGTTCCCTTAATTTGTATGGTAGCACCAATTGCAGGATCTCCGTTCTCATCCACAACAGTACCCCGTACCTGCGTCTGAGCAGATATAATCCCTATTCCCAAAAAGAAAAGGGATAAAAACATCATTAGTTTTCTTTTCATAAACTCTACTTTTAAATTAATCACATTATTCAATTTTTTTTCAATTTTTCTAAGCCTCTAGTATGACTATAAGGGAATGGTGGTTTGAATCAATTGAAAAATGACTTTTAAGGTACTTACAGTAATTTTTCTTTTAATAGCTTTATTCCAATATTAACATACTTATAGAATACCATCTATTACGCAAATATATGGCAATTATTTTAATTACATATTTTTTTGGACATTTTTTTAAATAAAATGTCATTATGTTTAGCACTTACCTCATTTTTTCATATTTGTTGGCATGAGAAAATAAAAATCCCAGCTCAATACACTCTTCACTTTTAACAAATGATAAACCTTTACACAATCAACCTTATAAAAAAAGGACAAAGATAAATTTTAATGACACATGATGCAACTTTAAGAGCGTTAAACTGCGATTTTTTAACATGATTAGAGCACATTTTTTTGAAAAATGACAGAATAAAGGGTTGTTCTGCAACTAAAAGTAAACCGCTTAGTCATATGATCGATGGCCCATAACTTTCACCTATGGGA
>RZYK01000299.1 GCA_009930355.1 Campylobacterota bacterium
GCATATTCCTTTACCGCTTATGGCTGTGACTTAGGACATAAATACGTTGAAATTAATGCGGATTATCGTACTTAGCCTTAAAATTAAGCACATTTTGATACAATAAAACTAAATCTACAAGGAGTTATCATGTTACACGAATACAGAGATATTATCTCAAAACTTAAAGTTGACAACGCTCACTTTGCTAAAATTTTTGAAAAACACAATGAACTTGACCAAAAAATTACAGATGTTGATGAGGGCAGAGAGCATATGAGTGATTTAGATCTTGATGCGTTAAAAAAAGAAAAACTTAAACTTAAAGATGAAGCGTATGCAATGATTGTTGCATACAAAAAAGAAAACAACCTCTAAAATATCGTTTGGGCTTATAAGCCCAAACACTCCACATTCACAACTTTTCCTTTACTGTTTTCTTTACAAAACTCTACGATCTTTCCATGAAAACGAGCATAAAGTTCATTGAGTGGTATCACTTTATGATAAAGCGGATAAATCAAAGGAAGATGCGCCAAAAGTCCATCACTCATCCATTCTTGAAGTGCTTGATAACTATCAAAGTGATAGCCAAAAGCATCTAAGATGCGTGCACTATATGCATCAACCACTAAAACTTCACGTTGACACGCATAACACAAAATAGAATCCGCACTCTCTTCTCCAATTCCTTTTTGCCCCAACAACCACTCACGGCTAACCTGTGCACAGAAATCGTCAAAAGAGCCAAATTCAGCTAAAACATTTACCGCCAATTGATGCAGATTCTTAGCTTTCGTATTATAAAAACCTGAAGGCTGAATGGCGATAACCAATGTTTCCATTCTTAAGGCTGCTAGTTTTTCCAAACTATCAATACCCAAAGATTCTAAATTTTCGATGCTTTTTTCCACTTTTTCCCATTTTGACTGCTGAGTTAAAATAGCACCCACTATGACCCAAAATGTCCTTGAACGTGGCCACCAAAGTGCATCTCGTGTGGTTTTAATATACCCTTTATTTTTAAGTGCTACTAAAAGTTCAAAACTATTCATAAAGCGCCTTAGCCACTAAGCGTTCTTGGTCATCAAAGATACGTAATTTAAATGCGTCAACACATTTGCCCTCTTCTATTTCCATAATGACTATTTGTAAAATCTTTTTACATTTTTTAGGAATATCCAAAGAAGCAGGTAATCCCGTCAAAAAGCGTTTGAGTGGTGCATCTTTATCCATACCAATAATGCCATCACGAGCACCTGAAAGCCCAACGTCACTCACAAAGCACGTTCCATTTACGACTTGCAAATCATCGGTTCCTACATGCGTATGTGTCCCTAAAATAGCACTTACTTTACCTTTAAGAAGATGAAGCATCGCATATTTTTCCGAAGTCACTTCTGCATGAAAATCAATAATAATTGTCTTAATGCCTTCATTTTCAAGCGCTTCTACTGCTTTTTGAGCACTTAAAAAAGGATTTTCAACCATAGGCATTCCATAATGCCCCATAATATTAAGCACTCCAATCGTTTCATTCTTTACATGTAAAACACTCACACCCCGTCCAGGAACGCCTAAAGGGTAGTTAAGTGGTCTTAAAATGGGCATAATATCTAAAAGAGGAATAATCTCCTTTTTATCCCATGAATGGTTTCCACCAGTAAGAATATCTGCGCCATAAGAAAAAAGCTCCTTAGCATGCTGCGAACCTAATCCAAAACCATGACTCGCATTTTCACCGTTTGCAATCACAAAATCTAAAGCAAACTCTTGACGTAATTTTTTGAGATGCAACTCCAACATAGAACGTCCTGGTTTTCCCACAATATCACCAATAAAACCTACTCTCATGCATGACTCCTTAAGTAGGTAAGAACCGTAGCAATCAAATCGTCATCATCACGACTCCGTGATTGTAGCGTCACTTTTTTCTCATCTTCATACTTAATACTAATATTTTGCCCATAATTAGAAATCAAAACAATCGCACGCTGTGTTGCTAAAATTTTAATTTCAATCAGTTGTAAAAATTGTTTGGTTGGAACATCTATTTTCCCAAAACGATCGACCATCTCTTCTTCAATTTCCAACACATCATGAATACTTCCACAACGACTGAGCCGTCTGTAAAGCTCTAACCTTACTCTGTCTTCAGAAATATATGTATCGCTGATAAACGCACTCATAGAGAGTTTAATATCCACTTCACGAGACGCAATAGGTGTTTTACCTAAAAGTGAATTAATCGCATCTTCGAGCATTTTAAGATAGAGTGAATAACCAATATTTTTCAGATGCCCACTTTGTGCCTCACC
>RZYK01000300.1 GCA_009930355.1 Campylobacterota bacterium
TAAAATGTATCCTAAAAACATTAATGGGAAAAGCCCACCAAAAAAGATAAGATAGAGTGTTTGTGTACTCACCAGATTCCTTTAAAAAAAGTCTCAAAAGAAGGGGCAAAACTGCCCCAGATTGTTTTTACATGTAAAGATTATGGAAGAATCGTATGTTTATTGACCATCTCTTCCGTGAGTTTGGTTTTTGCTAAAACAGCCGCTTGAACTTTTTTAAGTTCATCTTCTGTCATAGGCACTAAACCAATGGTTTTTAACACACCTTTTTGACCAATCATCTTCGCATCCACATAGAGTTTTAAGAACGCATCCATTCCTTTAACTTGCGCTCTATGAGAATTTTTCGCATAGATATAAAGGCTTCGTGAAATCGGGTATTTGCCACTGGAGATATTCTCTGAAGTTGGGGCTACGCCATCGACGTTCGCACCGTTGATTTTGTCACCGTTCTCTTCGAGGAAGCTGTATCCAAAGATACCAAATGCGGTTGTGTCTTTGGTGAGTTTTTGAACAATTAAGTTATCGTTTTCACCTGCTGGAACAAAGACGCCATCTTGACGAATCGCTTTGTATTTGCCTTTTTTATCCCCGTATGCCTCAAATTTTTTAGAAGCAGCTTCCATGACCATCTCATCAAAAGAGTCTCTGGTACCTGAAGTAGCAGGTGGTCCATACACGGTAATTTTTCTATTCGGAAGCTTTGCGTCGATTTCATTCCATGTTTTATATGGGTTTTTCATCAATTTGCCATCTTTGCTTGGAACTTCATCCGCAAGGGCTAAGAAAAGGTGTTCTTTGGTTAAAGAGATAGCACCATTGGTTTTAGATTGAGCAACAGCAATACCATCAAAACCAACCATCATCCCTGTAATATCCGTAACGCCATTTTCAACACAGATTTTAAATTCAGATGCTTTCATAGGACGAGAGGCATTGGTAAAATCAGGTGTATCAAGTCCGTTTCCAGAACAAAAAATCTTCATTCCCCCACCCGTTCCAGTTGATTCAACCACAGGCGTTGGATTACCCGTTGTCGCTTTAAATTCTTCTGCCACATAGCTTGTAAAAGGATAAACCGTAGAGGATCCCACAATTTTAATCTGATCTCTTGCATTCGCAGCAACACTTAACGCAGCAACGCTTAAAAGCGCAATAGCGCTCATTTTTATCGTCATGATACACTCCATTTAAGATTTTGTAACGGTGTCATTGTAAAAAAATTTGGTTACAAGATGATTACAGGTCTTAATGCTTATATCTCACACTAAATCTCACGAGGAATCTTCTTCTATTATGTTAGAATTTCTTATCAAAATTTTTAAATATAAAATTAAAAATTAAGGGAGATTTTATGTTAAAGACTATCCGCGCAAAACTGGCTATCTTGTTTCTCATTGTTTTAGTCAGTACCTGTTGTTTAAGTTATCTACTCATTTCCAATACAGCAAGTGCTGAAATAGCTGTTCGGAAAGTTCAAATCATCGAGAAAATTACCCGAGATACGGCAGAACTTCTCATGCACTCTCGTGGCTATCAAATTACGTTTGTGCCCATGTTTATGGAAAAATCCATTCAAGCAGAACGCACCCTTGCCAAACACCTTTTAGAATTACAACCCTTACTGACCTCCAAACGAGATATTGACCTTTTTAATGAAATCAAAATAGGCGTTGATGCCTTTGCTGAGTCCACGCTCCCTCGTTTTGACCTCCTGACCAAATACAAAAAAGAGACTGACTCTAAAGAATTTTTAGCCACAGCAGATGGTAAAAGATTTACCGAACTCACCAATAAAGGACGCGATGGCTTTATTATCATCTCTAAAAAAGGGGATGAACTCTCCAAAGCCATTGAAGAAGATGAAAAAGCCTCTTTAGCCAAAGCACGTATTTTAGGTATTGTTGTAGCTATAGGTGTTTTAATTCTCACCAATCTCTTCTTTTGGTATGTCGCTTCACAGATTAAAAAATCATTAGAAATTGCCACTAAAGAGTGTGAATATATTGGTGAAACCAAAGATTTAACCCATGCCATTGCGACAAATGGTGAAGATGAAATTGCAACCATGATGCAAACGGTCAATGCTCTACTCTCACAACTGCGTCACGCTATTGATGATGCCAAACGCACCGCCATGGAAAATGCTGCCGTGGCTGAAGAACTCTCCTCAACCTCGTTGGAAATTGGTAGACGTACCGAAGAGAGCGACAAAGAAGTTGACCATGCGGTTAGCACCACAAAAAATGTTGCGACGATTTTACATGCCAGTGAAGAAAATTCTCAGCATGCA
>RZYK01000301.1 GCA_009930355.1 Campylobacterota bacterium
CATCGCACTGCGGATTTTTAGGCGTGCAAAGAATCGCACCGATGTCCATCATCGCTTGATTATGCTCATAGGGATGTTTTACATGTAAGAGTTCCCACGCCCTCTCCCAAAGCACTTTTTCATTCTTTACGCTTATCGCAAAGTAACGGCACAAAACCCGCTTGACATTGGCATCTAAAATGGGAAGTGGCTCATGGTACGCAAAGGCACAAATGGCATGCGCTGTACTTTTTCCAATGCCCTTAAGTCCACCCAATTCTTCAGGGTTACTGGGCAAAACACCTTTACATGTCATGGCGGTATGATGCAAATTTTTAGCCCTTGTGTAATACCCCAAACCCTCCCACATTTTCAAAACATCATCCAGTGGAGCTTTGGCGACACTTTGAAGGGTGGGAAAACGTTTCAAAAAAGGGAAATAAAAGCGCTCCAACACGGTTTTCACCTGCGTTTGTTGCAGCATAATTTCACTGAGGTAAATTTTATACGCATCACTGGTTTGCCGCCACGGTAAATCATGACGACCATTTTTTTGATACCATGTATAAATGGCATCTTTTACATGGATGTCAATGCCCATTTTATCGGTGTTTTTCCATGTTCTTCAAGGTAAGCATTGCTTTTTGAAAAGGGTTTTGAGCCAAAAAATCCACGGTACGAAGAGAGCGGTGAGGGGTGAGGTGCTTTTAAAATAAGATGTTTTTGACTATCAATGAGTGAAGCCTTAGCTCCAGCAGGTGCTCCCCATAAAATAAACACCACATGCTCTTTTTTTTCACTTAAAGTCCTAATCACTGCGTCTGTAAAAGTCTCCCACCCACGTCCTCTGTGTGAATTGGCTTCATTTGCACGAACGGTTAAAACCGCATTCATTAAAAAAACACCCTGTTTTGCCCATGCACTAAGCGTTCCATGCTGAGGAATGTCACAACCCAAATCGTCCCGTAACTCTTTAAAAATATTTTGTAAAGAGGGTGGATGAGGCACACCTTCTTGCACCGAAAAGGAGAGTCCATGCGCTTGTCCAGCCCCATGATACGGGTCTTGCCCTAAAATAACCACTTTGACCTCTTCAAAAGGCGTATGATTGAACGCCGCAAAGATATTGGCTCCACTAGGATAAATCGTATGGTGTGCTTTTTCTTCCACTAAAAATTTTTTAAGTGCTTCAAAATAGGGTTTTTGAAACTCATCGTATAAAATAGTTTTCCAACTCTCTTCAATTTTTGGATTGACCATAACTATCCTCTGTATTTTTTAAGAATCTTTAGGTAAAATACGCTTCGCCTTCTTCTAGACCTGTGCAATGTCTTTTAAAAGTATCGCTTCAGGGTGGGAACACAGCAGAGCACTTTTTTTAGGTGTGTGCCGCAGTCATCTGGAAGAGGGTTTTTACCTCATTTTGACACACTTCTTTTAAACTCCCAAATAAGTTTCAATTTCTAACGCTAATGCGTAAAAATCAGCCTTACCTATTTTTCCTTTTTCTTTGAGCTTTTTTAAGATGTGTTCTTTGCCTTGAATCAACTCTTTAGACTTAACCCCATGTGAAATGGAAAGAGTCGCTTCAATAAACGCCGCTAAATTATCGCAATTTTTAAGTGCTTTTCCATCAATGGCATTAAATTTATCTTCATTGTAGGCATCCATGTCTTCCACGGGCACAATTTCATGCTCATAAATGCGGTTTAAAAACTCATTTTTTTGATTATCCCCGTAAAGTCCAAGCAGATATTTAAACTCTTTTAAAAGTCCCTCTGGCAAGTAAGGCAATATCTCTTCTTCAATCATTTTAATTTCAAATTCACTGATAATATCATCCAAGCCGCTCACCGAATATTTAACAGGAGAGATGATGTCACGGGTCAGCGCTTCTGGAAAATCATGAAAAAGTGCACAAAAGAAGTTATTGACCAATCGCCCATCACACGCTTTAGAAAAAAGAGAGTAAAAATAACCTAAAATCGCCACAATGAGCATATGCCCAAGCACAGACGTTTCAGGAATACGAGGTGTTTGTGCCCAACGTTTTTGAAAACGAAGTCGTCCGCTCAAATCAACAATTTTAGAGATTTTTTTATTCATTGCCATTTTACGAACACTTATCAGTTCATAATAATCTTCAATCTCTTCTTCCACAGCCTCTTTAACACGGTCAATATTGCTTAGAAATTGGCTGGTTTGATACACAATAGAAAATTCCCAACGTGTCGCCATATACGAAGCTGCTTTGAGAATAAATCGCTCT
>RZYK01000302.1 GCA_009930355.1 Campylobacterota bacterium
GCCTGTGGTAATAATATCTTCACAGACAAGAATTTTCTCACCCTTTTTTACTTCAAAGCCACGGCGAATGGTCATCTCACCATTCACACGTTCTGCAAAAATAAAGCGTTTACCAAGGGCACGTGCGAGTTCATACCCTGCTAAAACGCCTCCTAAGGCTGGAGAACAGATGGTGTCTATTTCAATACCATGTGCTTGAATCATCTTTGCCAACTCTACGGCTAATGTTTCAGCAACTTTTGGGTCCTCGAGTACTTTAGCACTTTGAAGGTAGTAACGTGAATGTTTACCGCTGCTGAGGAGAAAATGTCCTTCTAAAAGGGCATTGGCATCTTTGTATATTTGTGCTACGTCCATTCAAAACCCTTTAAATTTTAAGTAATTCAGCTTCTTTTTCTTTGACCATATCATCGACTTTTGCAACGGTTGCGTCGGTGATTTTTTGAACTTCATCTTGACCTTTTTTAGATTGGTCTTCCGTGATGAGTTTGTCTTTTTCAAGTTTTTTCACTTGATCATTCGCATCTTTACGTACGTTTCGAATGGCAATTTTTGCTTTATCACCCATTGATTTAGCTTGTTTAGCACCTTCTTTACGCTGTTCACTGGTCATTGGCGGGAAGAAAAGCTTAATGGTTTCACCATCGTTGTTTGGATTGACACCAATGTTTGCTTGCATAATGGCTTTTTCAATTTCTCTGAGCATTTTTTTCTCCCATGGAGAAATGGTAATGGTGGTTGCATCGGTTGCTAAAACCGTTGCAACTTGACTAAGACCTGTGGGTGTTCCATAATAATCGACGTGAATGTTATCTAAAATCGTGGTAGAGACTTTTCCGCTACGAATGGTCATAAAGTCACGTTTAAGTGCTGCAATACATTTTTCCATATGCTCTTTTTGTTCTGCATATACTTTATTTAGTTCCATAGTTATCCTTTACAAGTAGTTTCGTTGAAATTTTATTGCCCACCGAGATCATCACCCGTGTGCGCTCTTTGATGGCTATTTTATTGATATTTGTCTGAAAAATACCCTCACTCAAGTTTAACGCTTCATACCCATATCCACTGATATAAATGCCCCCTTTGGAGGCAGACGTTTTTGCCTTTACATGTAAAGATGTTAGGGCACTGTTTTTCGTCAGTGTTAAAGGCTCAATCCACTCTGCCTCAAGGGCTTTATATTTAAAAAATCCTGCTAAATCACTTTTACCGACAAGGGCGGAACGGTCTAAATCCAAAGGGTCGCTAAACGAGGCAACCGCTCCCATATTTTGATTGAGAATAGCTTCAAATCCATACGTTGACGCAATGGCTTTTACCCGAGGTGAAAATTCTCCAAAAGGGTAAGAAAAATAGTGAGGTTTAAAACCTAGCTGTTTTTCAAAGAGTTGAAGACCCATTTCAAAATCTTGCTTTAACGCCTCATCGCTGAGTTCATGCATGTGCGGATGATTGAATGAATGAAACTCTAAAGCACCGTATTTGGCAGTTTCACGCAGTTGTTCCCAACTCATATAATCACCATATCTTTTCTCGGTTGCTCCCACGTAGACAAACATGGAGAAAGGGTAGTTATACTCCTTAAAGAGTGCCAATCCGTGCTCATAAAAACTTTTATAGTTGTCGTCAATGGTTAGAACCACCCAATGATCTGGAATAGTTTCTTTATTGTAAAGTGCACGAATCAGTTTTTCAAGAGGAATAACTTCATAACCGTGCGTTTTAAAATAGTCAAATTCTCTGCGAAGCTCTTCAAGGCTAGTGTTGGTTGAGGGGTATCTAGCATCATTAAAACGATGATAAATGAAGATGTGAGCATCTGCCCACACCATTACGCTCAACGTTAAAAAAAGCCAAAAAGATTTCATAGCAGATTATTTAAGCGTTGGAGCTTCAGGCGCAGCAGGTGCTACAGGGACTGATGTGGTAGGCGTAGCGGGTACAACACTTTTTTCAATTTTAATCTCTTCTGCGAGAGATACTTTTCTATCTTGATTGTAAAAATAGCCTAATGCAAGCGTATTGGCAACAAAAACAATCGCTAAAATAAAGGTAAACTTTGCCATAAATCCTGCAGGTCCTTTAGCACCAAAAAGGGACTCATTGCTTCCGCTATAAGCACCAAGACCGATAGAAGAGCTTTTTTGAAGGAGTACAGCGATGGTTAAAATAGCTGTTAAAATAAACTGAAAAACCAGTAAAACGGAGGTGATCATTCGTGATGTCCTTTGT
>RZYK01000057.1 GCA_009930355.1 Campylobacterota bacterium
TTTTCTCTATTAAAAAAAATGCAACCATATCCACCTTCGTACGGTATCTCTTTAATCGTGAAACGATAGCGAATTTTTAGTAAATAGTTATTGATAAAGCTCTCTTTTGTTAACAAAAGTTTTTTAGCAATAGCTTCTATCTCTTCGTTGCTTACCCAAATATACCCACTCTCTCCAATGCAACATTTCCCAGCACAGCTTTGGCAGGCTTTTGGATTAAAAGCATACTTAAAGCCCTCTTGATACATTAATCCATCCATTCAAGACTCTTTGTTTGTGATTTTTCAAAAATCGCTTTCACACGCTTACTAAAATGTTCTCCCTCGTACATAAACAAAGGCGCATGAATCTTACACAATGACTTTGAGTTTTTACGTGCACAAACAAGCACCAAAGAAGCTTCTTTATCAATTTTAGGATGTGCAAAACAGAGATTTTCGACATTTAAACCATTACTCAGCAGTGCGTGCATCAGCATATCAAGTTGTTTAGCATCATAACAAAAGGTAAAATACCCACGATTAGAGAGTGTTTTACTCACTTTTTTTGCGAAAGCTTCAAAAGGAAGTGCACTGCTATGCCTGCTAAGGCTGAGCGTATCCTTTTCGCTCTTAACACCTCCTTTGTGGTAAAAAGGAGGGTTGGAGATAATATGGTCAAATTTCTCTTCAAATTTTACTTCTAAAAAATCTTTACATGTAAAGGATTCAATGCTTAAATGATTGGCTAAAGCATTGGCGTGTGCGATTTCACAATTTTTTGCTTGAATATCCAAAAGGCTTACATGTAAAGAAGGAAAATCACGTTTGAGTAAAAGTCCTAAAATTCCACATCCGCACCCTACATCTAAGAGTTTTCCTTTCGGATTAAATGTGCTTAGAAAATCATAAAGTAAAAGAGAATCGCTGTTATAGCGATACCCCTCTTTTAACTGAAATAGATTGAGCATCTAGCGATACACCTTAATCTGAAAACCCCGTGCCTTAGCTTGTTCAATATTTGAGAGAGCATAGCTTATTTTTGCGCCCTCTCCTAAGTAGCTCTCGACCAACTCTCCACCTGCTTTGGCTCTGGCTTTGCCAAGTCCAATATTTGCAAGAGTGCTAATACGATCAATTTCACTCTCTTCAATTCCTACTTTTTTTGCTTTCATCATCTGCAGTGAAGCAAAGCCTCCATTATCAACAATTGGTGTTATTTCAAAAAAATATGAACGGTCGTATTTTGCTAAGAAAGCTTGAACATTATTTTTGCAGGATACAGAAAGCGCATTCACCCCTGTTCCCATATCTGCACAGCTGATTTGATCAACATAGCGAAGCTTTTCAACACTTGATGGTTTAGCTTCTGTAACACGAGTAGATTTTGAGCCATCATGTTCTTTGTTTTTGAGTGCATCTAAATATGCCATCTCTTTTTGTTTTAACTCTTCTTTGAGTTTTACATGTAAAGCGTTCAATGTGTTCTCTTTTTGTTTGAATTCCTCTTGAAGCGCTAACACTTTTGCTTCATAATCCATACGATTTTTTTCACTGATTACCAGTTTGGCTTTAAGTGTTTCAAGGTCGTGTGCATAGCTTTTTGTCGCATTATTTTCACGTTCTTGCATCTTTACATGTAAAGATTCGATGAGACTCTCTTTTTGTTTGAGGTTTTCTTTTAATGCTATAAGCGCTTCATGGGCTTCTTTTAGTTTCGTCATATCGGTGCGTTGATTTTTTTCATTTTGTTCCCCAAGCATTGCAAGTTGTGTCCTTAGGGTTTTGAGCTCTTGCTCTTGCGTGGTTGTTTGAAGGGTAAGTGCCTGATTGGCTTGTGTTAACTCTTTAGTTTGGTGTTCCATACGATCATAATTCTCTTTTGCCGTCGTTTTGTATTCACTGAGTTGCTTATCAAGCTGTTCAAGTAATTCTTGTTTATAGCGGTCGAAATTAGCAATTTTTTCATTAAAAATGCGGTAGTTTTTATTGTGTGTTTTATTGATTTCTTCGACTCTCTTTTGTACTGCTTCATCGATGTTTTTCGTAAGTATTTGTAGTTTGGAAATCTCTTCATTAAGTGTTTTAGTTTCGGCTTCTTTTTGATTTAATGCTGTTACTGCTTCTTGAAGAGATGTTTCTAGGTGTTGAATTTTCTTTTGGGTTGCTGTTTCTTCTTCTTGCGTACTTAAACTTAATGTCTCATAGCGCTTTTTTTCATCTTCAAGATAACGTTTGAATTTTTCAAAATCTTTTTGCCCTTCTAAAATGAGTGCGTCTACATGCTTTTTAGCACTGGCGAGTTCTGCTGAAACCTGTTTTGTTTTTTCTTGTTCAAGCGAAATTTTTTTGAGCATTTCTTCATCTTTTACACGAAGTTCTTCTTGATGTTGTGCGAGTATTTGTTCCTGTTCACGTTTAAATTGCTCTTTGGTTTGTGCGTGTTTTTGAATCTCTTGTTGTTGCTTTTCTTCTGCTTCTTTGAGTTTTTGCGTGTAGTGTTCCACTAATTGTGTTTTATGAGTCATCTCGTTCTCTTTGGTTGCAAGAAGAGTTTTTTCTTTTTCACTTTGAGTACGCAATGTTTCATTGAGGTCTACAATCTGCTTTTTAAGCTCTGTTATAGTCTTTTCATAAGGAATAAATTTGGCTTGTTCTTCTTCTCTTGCTACTTGAATGGCTTTTTGTGTTTTGGCTTCCTCTTCAGCTTGTTTTGCTTTTTGTATTTGAATTTCTGACTTGAGGGTATTGCTTTCACTGTTTGCTTTTTGCGCAAGAAGGACGTTCTCTTTTTGGAGTTCATTGAGTTTAAGCGTTAGTTCGGTAATGTTTTTGAAATGCTGTTCTTCTGCTTCATTAAGACGCACTGTATTTTGCTCAAGCCATGACTTTTTTTCATTTTCATGTTTTGTTTGTTGTTCTTCTAACTTTTGTAGCAGTTCATCTTTATCGTTTGTAATTAAAAAATTATCATGATGTAAAAAAAGAAGGGTTTTTTGCAAACGAGCAATCATTCGCTTAAGGTCTTGTATATTTAAAGCCTCTTCAGGAATGATGTTTCCAAAATCATCGACATAACGATCTAATTCTAAATTGTTTGCTTCCTTGCTTTGTGCAAGTGTTGCCTCTTTGTCAATGTAGCGTTTTTGAAGCTCAAGAGGCAAATCACTAAATTTAACATCATGTTTAGGAATATAATTCTCACCTAACTCATCAAAAGAGATACCATCAAAATTACTCAATGTGTAAGAAGCTATGCTTCCTGCGACGATAAGAGAACCTAAAAAGAGATTGAGCCATTGCGAAGAAGAGAGCGTTTTTTTTAACATTCAAAACCTTATTTTTGTTGTGACTTAAGAATATGTGAAATAATATGATAGGCATGGTTCAGTGCAATAGCAATACTTCCACCACTTTTAACGGCAATATCACCCGCAAGGTACAAACCTTTGGTTTTAGTTTCATAATTTTCATCAAATTCTGCTTTATTCTCTTCGTTGAAGCTAATACCACATTTTTTGAGAAAATCAATCGGCGTTGTTCCCCCAATAGCGTAAATCACTCTGTCATAGAGCGTATCATACCCATCGGTAAAATGCACTTTGGGTAAGCCATTTTCATTTTCAATGCTTACAATATCCATTCCCAAACGCAATCTAAGTTTTTCTTGACCGTTGTATTCTTGAATCATTTGAAGATTGATATCATTGAGTCTGCTAAAACTATCTTTACGGTAATTGAGGGTGATGTTATTGGTTTTTGAAAGCTCAAGCGCATATTCAACTGCTGAATTTCCTCCACCTACGAGTAAGATTTTCTCATTTTGGGAACATTTATCGAGGTTAAAATTGATGCGTTCTTTAAGTGAAATAGGTAAAGTGTAGTCTGGTTTATTGGGTTTTCCCATGGTTCCAATGGCGACAATCACATGCTTTGCAATATATCCTGCTTTACTTGTGACAATGCGAAACTCATCTTCTATTTTTGTAATACTCTCTACTTCGCTGTTAAAGGCGGTATCAATTTCACCTTGATCGAGTAATGAATCAAAATAATTGAGCGTACTCTCTTTGGTGCCATCTCTAAAATCAATGGTACCTTCCAGTTTTACTTCTTGACCTTTGTAGTTCTTATCAACACGTTTATTGTCTTTATAAAATTTACGAATGGTTTGAGAATGGTTGTCTCCCTTCTCAATCATCAAAATATTTTTAATGCCAAACACCTTCGCCTCAACGGCTGCTCCAATTCCACCGGGTCCTCCACCAATAATGGCGACATCATAAATTTGCTGCATGACATTTTCCTCATTTTTTCATCTTTTATTGGGCTGATTATAGCGTGCACATACTTATGACATATTAAATATAAAAAGTGTAAAATCCCACGAAATCCCTGTATAAGGAATATATGATATGCGCTTATTTTTAGAAAATTCCAAAAATGCCAGTCGGATTATTGCGACCCTTGATCCTAAGAAAAAAGGGGATGTTTTATTGGCGATGGCAGATGCCCTTGAAAAAAACAGTGAACGCATTATGGATGAAAACCACAAAGATTTAGCAGAGGGTAAGAAAAATCTCCTCAGCGATGCGTTGATGGATAGACTTTTGCTCAATCCTAAACGTATTGCTGAAATGGCAAAAGCGATTCGAGAAATTGCTGCCCTTAAAGAGCCAGTGGGACGGGTATTAGAGGGTTGGGTAGTGCCTAGTGGGCTTCGCATTGAAAAAGTGAGCATTCCTATTGGCGTGGTGGCAATTATTTATGAGAGCCGTCCGAATGTCACGAGTGACACCGCAGCGCTTTGTTTTAAAAGTGGCAATGCGTGTGTGCTTAAAGGAGGCAAAGAGGCACATAACAGCAATACTATTATTGCAGCGATTTTACAAGAAGTCTTAGAGGCGTATGGGCTTCCTAAAGCCATCATCTCTCTTTTACCCGATGCGAGTCGTGAAGGGGTTGCTAAGCTTATCAAAATGGATAAATACGTGGATGTCATCATTCCAAGAGGCGGTGAGGCGCTCATTCGTTATGTGAGCGAAAATGCAACCATTCCTGTTATTAAACACGACAAAGGGGTATGCCATACGTTTGTGGATAAAGAAGCCAATTTAGAACAAGCCATTGCGATTGTCCTCAATGCCAAATGCCAACGTCCTAGTGCGTGTAATTCACTCGAAACCCTCTTAGTGCATGAAGCCATTGCCTCTATGTTTTTGCCACAAATGAAAGAGGCATTGGATGCAAGCGATGCCCAAATAAAAGGGTGTGAAAAGACGCAAGCACTTTTACATGTAAGCCTTGCAAGCGATGAAGATTATCACACAGAGCATCTTTGCAATGCGCTTAATATTAAGATCGTTGAAAACGTTGATGAAGCCATTGCGCATATTGCAACGTATGGCTCCTCTCATTCTGAAGCGATTTTAACTGAAAATTATACCACGGCAGAGCGCTTTTTAAATGAAGTGGACGCCGCAAGTGTGTATGTGAACGCCTCCACTCGTTTTACCGATGGTGGGGAGTTTGGCTTTGGTGCGGAAGTGGGCATTAGCACCAACAAACTTCATGCGAGAGGACCTATGGGCATTAATGATTTGACAACCTATAAGTTCAAGGTGTATGGTAAAGGACAAATTCGAGCATGAGCCACAAGGTTTTAGAGATTGAAAACCTTGATTTTGGCTACACCAAAGAGCGGCTTTTGTATGAAAATTTCTCTTTACATGTAAACATCGGCGAAGTGGTGTGTATTGTGGGGGCGAGTGGAAGTGGAAAAAGTACGCTTTTTGAGCTGATCGCTGGAAATCTTAAAGCACACAAAGGGAATATTCATGTAGCAAAAATTTCACAAATTTTTCAAGACCCTTACACCTCTTTTCATCCTACCTATACTATTCTCAATCAACTTCGTGATGTTGCATCCCTTGATGGCTTAGAGGGCTTATGCGAATCGCTTAATTTAGAAAAGATACTTTTAGCGCAAAAACCCCACCAACTCAGCGGTGGGCAGTTACAAAGATGCTCTATTCTTAGGGCGTTGCTGATGAAACCAAAGCTTCTTTTAGCAGATGAGCCAACCTCTGCTTTAGATAATATTACAGGTTTGCATGTCATGCAGTTATTAATGCAATGTTTAGATACAGTAGGTATTTTACTGATTACGCACGACAAAGCGTTAGCACGATGGTGTAGCGATAAAATTATTGAATTAAAATCTTAAAATAGGAAAAGAATGCACGCACTTATTGATTGGATTGTTCAGACGGTGAGTAGTTTAGGCTACTTAGGTATTTTTGTAATGATGTTTTTAGAGAGTAGTTTTTTCCCTTTTCCCTCAGAAGTGGTGATGATCCCTGCTGGGTATTTAAGTTATAAAGGCGAGATGAACCTTTGGTTTTCTATCGTTGCGGGAATTTCGGGAAGTATCGCAGGAGCGCTGTTTAACTACTATTTAGCAGTCAAACTTGGACGTAGATTGCTTTTGAAATATGGCCATTATGTTTTTTTTACCAAAGAGACACTCGATAAAGTAGAGAGCTTTTTTAAAACCCACGGCTCTTTCTCAACGCTCAGTGGCAGGTTGGTTCCTGTGGTGCGTCAGTACATTTCGTTGCCTGCGGGTTTGGCACGTATGCATGTTGGACTTTTTGCTTTTTACACAGGTGTAGGTGCTGGTATTTGGGTCAGTATTTTGGCGCTGCTTGGATTCTATTTTGGTCAAAATGAGGCACTGCTTCAAGAGAATTTACATCTAGTAACGCTTATGGTTGTGGCATTGGTGGTGTTTATTGGGGTGATTTATGTGTGGTTGCACCAAAGAAAAAAACGCAAACGATAGGCTTTACATGTAAAGATAAAAATCTTTACATGTAAAAAGGTTTTACTACGCTAAAAAGCGCTGACGAGCGGCTTTTAAAGAGTCTGCAATCAAGAAGGCAAGCTCTAAGGCTTGATTCGCATTGAGGCGTGGGTCACACTGCGTATGGTAACGACACGCAAGGTTCTCTTCGGTAATCTCTTGCGCACCACCGATACACTCCGTAACATCTTGACCTGTCATCTCTAAATGTACACCTCCAGGGAATGTCCCCTCTTCTTCATGCACTTTAAAAAAGCCCTTCACTTCACGAAGTACTTCATCAAACGAGCGTGTTTTATAATTGTTAGAAGCTTTGATGGTATTGCCATGCATTGGGTCAATGCTCCATAAAACATTTGCCCCCGCTGCTTTCACGGCACGTACTAACTTTGGAAATTCAGTTTCAATTTTATCCGCACCCATACGTACAATAATATTTAAACGTCCCGCTTCATTCTCGGGATTGAGTTTTTCAATCAATGCCATTAAGCTCTCAACGGTTGTCGTTGGTCCTGCTTTAATGCCAATAGGATTTTTCACCCCGCTTAAAAATTCTACATGGGCTTCATCGACATCACGTGTACGATCTCCAATCCAAAGCATATGCGCTGAACAATCGTACCAATCCCCTGTTAAGCTATCTTGACGGGTAAGTGCTTCTTCGTAATTGAGTAAAAGCGCTTCATGGGATGTGTACACAACGGTTTCATTAATATTGGGTGTATTGGCAGAGGTGATGCCACATGCTTCCATAAAGGCTAAGGTTTCAGAAATACGCTCACAAAGGTGTTTGTATCTATCTCCCAAAGGGCTTTCAGAAACAAAGCCTAATGTCCATTTATGTACTTGATGTAAATCTGCTAAACCACCACGTGAAAAGGCTCGAAGGAGGTTCATGGTTGCAGCGGATTGGTTGTAGGCTTTGAGCATTCGCTTAGGATTTGGAACACGTGCTTCTTCGGTAAAATCCATATCGTTAATAATATCACCACGGTAACTTGGAAGTTTAACCCCATTAAGCTCTTCATAATCACTGGAACGTGGTTTGGCAAATTGCCCTGCTAAACGCCCTACTTTAACGATAGGACAGCCACCAGCAAAGGTTAAAACAACCGCCATTTGAAGCATGACTTTAAACATGTCACGAATATTAACAGCATTAAACTCTGCAAAACTCTCCGCACAATCACCCCCTTGAAGCAAAAATGCTTTTCCCTGTACTACCTCTGCAAGGGACGCTTTAAGTTGTCTGACTTCACCTGCAAAAACAAGAGGTGGGTATTTGCTTAGTTCTTGCTCCACACTTTGTAAACTCTCTTTATTGGTGTAAGTGGGTTGTTGCTTAATTGGTTTCTCTCTCCATGATGAACGCGTCCAAGAACTCATAAAAGACCCTTATATATGATTTTTCTTTATTATAATGAGATTGGCTTTAAAGACAATTGAATAGATTGACGCTACGAAGATGTTTTAAACTGAGAAACAGTTTTCCAATACAAGAGTCTATGATGTTGTCAATCTTATGTTAAAATGCTCTACTTTAGTTTTTTACATGTAAGGATTATAGATGGAACAGTTGCTTCCCGTTTTAATGATTGTTATGATGGTTGCCTTTGTGCTAGCAAAGCAAATAGGAAAAATCACTACCAAACTGGATACCTTTTCCAAAACAGAGTCGTATGAGCGTTACGCCAAATTTTCAAGCATTATTCAAGAAGAGGTGCGTGAAATAAAGCAAAGTATAGACAGTTCAAAAAACCTTGAAGAACGCACTTATGTGCTTTTAGAGGGAAAAGATGAGGGTGAAGCCCTTGAATTGCTCTCAGATAATATTCGAAAATTGGTCTTTTTTGAAACATTGATGGCAAAACAAAAAAGTGTACGTGAAATAGAAGCAGAACTTTTTGACGTCTTAAATGGGTTGGAAAACTTTTTAAAAGAGTTTTGTGTTGATGGCGAAGCGTTAAGCGATACCCTTAGAGAGCGTTTATTAGAGGCTTATGAACGCTTAGATGAGGAGGAAGAAGCGTGAGGATTTCCTCACACCTCTTCTTTAAAAAGATACCCCGCTTCATTGAGCAATCTTCGAATCTCTTCTTGATGTTCTGCCCCTTTTGTCTCTAACATAATGGTAATCTGTGCGTCACCATAAGAAAGTTTCGTTGAAAAACGATCATAATCAATTTGAATAATATTGGCGTTGGCATTTTTGAATAGGTCGGTGAGGCGCATCAGTGAGCCTGGCTTGTCGATAAGTGTAATGACCAACTTCATCTTACGGTGAGACTTAATCAAACCCTTCTCAATAATAATCGAGAGCATCTGCACATCAATGTTGCCACCGCTTAAAACCGCACCAATTTTAGCATCTTTTGAAAATGGGAATTTTTGATGCATAATCGCCGCTACACTCGCAGCCCCACCACCTTCAACCACTAGTTTTTGACGCTCAAGCAAAAATAAAATAGCCGCTGCTATCTCCTCTTCATCCACGGTGACTACTTCATCGACACACTCTAAGATATGCGCTAAATTAGACGTACTCACATCACGCACGGCGATACCATCAGCGATGGTGCGTACACTTTTAGAGTTGATGGCTTTTTTAGCATGAAAGGATGTACACATTGCAGGCGCACCTGCGGCATTCACACCAATCACTTTAATCTTAGGGTCAATCTGCTTAATGGCTGATGCCATACCGCTAATGAGCCCTCCCCCACCAATGGGAATGACCACTATATCTAAATCATTGATTTCATCAATCATCTCTAAAGCAATGGTTCCCTGCCCTGCAATCACTTTTTCATCTTCAAACGGATGAATAAATGTCAGTCCATGCTCTTTGGCGTAGGTGAGCGCATAGGCATACGCTTCATCGTAATTATCGCCATGCAAAATAACTTCTGCACCTAGCGCTTTGGTACCAGAAACTTTCAAAAGTGGGGTTGCCTCAGGCATGACAATGGTTGCCGAAATGCCAAAACTACGAGCACTATACCCAACACCTTGTGCATGATTTCCAGCACTAGCAGCGATGACACCTTTTTGGCGTTCTGCTTCACTTAAAGAGGT
Organism: Campylobacterota bacterium; assembly: GCA_009930355.1. GTDB lineage: Bacteria > Campylobacterota > Campylobacteria > Campylobacterales > Sulfurospirillaceae > Sulfurospirillum. The sequence continues at coordinate 9,919 of RZYK01000057.1, forward strand.
GATTTTATTGTATGCCCCTCGCAGTTTATACGCCCCTGTAATTTGCAAATTCTCTTTTTTAAGATAGACCTGCGCTCCCACTTCTTCACTTAAAAGCGGAGCTAGTGCGCAAGGCGTATTGGTGATGATATGACTGATTTGTCGTTTGGCTTGTATTATTTCATTAAGAGGGATCACTTCATTAACCTTTCGTATTCTACTTTTGTACATCGATTTTGGATGGCTACGAGCCCATGCTCTTTTGCTTTTTCACATGCGTCATTGTTCACAATGCCAAGCTGTAACCAAAACACTTTTACACCGCCTTTTTGCAGGATCTCTTCAAGTAAACTCTCCGCAATGGCAGGTTTACGAAACATATCCACCATATCCACTTGCTCTGGAATGTCTAAAAGGCTTCGGTACACTTTCTCCCCTAAAATAGTCTCTTCTTTGGGGTAAACGGGGTAAATTTTAAACCCTTTTTCTTGCAAATAGCGTGCTACTTTATGGCTATCTTTAGTTGGATCAGGAGAGAGTCCAATAATGGCAATGCTTTTGCACATCGAAAAAATATTTTTTATACCCGCATCATCGGGCATACTAATGTTTGAAATTTCACATTCCATTTTGGCTCCTTAAAATAAATTAAGCCAAAAGTGTAGCACTTCGTAGCTTTTATTGGGATTATCTTTTTTACATGTAA
>RZYK01000303.1 GCA_009930355.1 Campylobacterota bacterium
TTTGCTGAGGTTACCTTTGATAATGAGTGATGAAGGTCTTTTTAGCCATATTTTAATTTCAAAAAATGTGGAGAAAGCCAAAGAGAGTTTACAAGAAACGTATGATAAAGAGCGTCATCTTTTTTTTGTTAAAGATGAATTTTTGCTTGAAGATGCCAAAGAGGTTATTAAAGAAGCATATATCGCAGAATCCGTACAAAAATATTTGATTTTAGTTGCAAAAGGGTATCGTGTTGAGGCCCAAAATGCACTTTTGAAAATTTTAGAAGAGCCTCCTCGTCACATTGTTTTTATTGTGGTTGCCCCTTCTAAAAATGCGTTACTTCCTACCATTCGATCTCGTTTAGTTCAAAAAGAGCTTTTATTTGAACGTGAGGTGATACACTCAGGACTTAATTTAAAGCAGTTAGATTTAAGTGATATTTATCCCTTTATACAAAAACATCAATCGTCTGAAAAAAGTGTTTTAAAAGAGTTGGTTCAAGCTATTGTGTATGAAGCAATTCATGAACATCATCTGCGCTTTAGTGAAAAAGAGCTAGAAGCGTTTCAAAGATTAGTGCAATTAGTTGAGCTTAATGCTAGGGCGCAAACGATTTTAACAACACTTTTGTTATCTATTATGCTTAGGAAATATCAATGAAATGCTATAAACTTTCATCAACTACAAATGTGGCTTTAGTGTTTGATGCTTTAGGCGTTACAAAGGAAGGTATTTCGATTTTAAAGCAAAAGGCACATGTGAATTTTGTGTATATCAAAGATTTAAAAGCACCTGCTGCTAATATTTTAAAACAAGATGCTCTTTCTATCGGGGCGGATTTAGCTGTGCCAAAAGAGACGATTACATGTAAAACTCCAGTGGTAGATGCTCTTTTGATTGCAAATGATAAACAGCTTAAAGAGCTGAGTTTAAAAGAAAAAATACAACCTTTTGGACTTAAGGATTTGGCAAAAAAGCTGGGCGAATTTGTTTTTACATGTAAAGATGATTTTGTAGTGATGGGTGTGATTAATACCAATGAAGATAGCTTTTTCGAGGGAAGCCGTTTTAGCGGTGAGAAGGCATTAAAGCACATTGAAGAGATGATAGAATCAGGGGCTGGTATCATTGATTTAGGTGGTGTTTCGAGTCGTCCTGGAAGTCTTGGAGTGAGTGAAGAAGAAGAGCTCTCTCGCATTGCTCCTATTGTGGATTTAATTGCTAAAAACAATCTTACATGTAAAGCTAAATTTTCACTCGATAGCTATTCGCCTTTGTGTTTAGAGTATGCGCTTTCAAGGGGATTTAGCATTGTCAATGACATTACCGCCCTTTCCAACGATGATGTGGCACGTGTGGCAGCACGTTACCATGCAACAGTCGTATTAATGCATATGCAAGGTGAACCCTCATCAATGCAAGAGATGCCACATTACGATAACGTGATGCTTGCCGTAGATGCTTTTTTTGAGGAACGTATTGAAAAAGCAAAACGCTTTGGGATTGAAAATATTATTTTAGATGTCGGTATTGGCTTTGGAAAAACATTGGAGCAAAATTTACAACTCCTTCAACATCATGAACATTTTTTACGTTTTGGGTATCCTTTGCTTGTTGGGGCAAGCCGTAAATCAATGATTGATAAAATTATTCCTACGCCAATTTCTGAACGTTTACCAGGAACATTAGCTCTTCATTTAAAGGCATATGAGCATGGAGCAACCATCCTTCGTGCTCACGATGTCAAAGCGCATGTACAAGCTTTAAGCGTTTTACATGCACTTCATCATACTGTATAGGATTCTCTTTTGGAAAAAATAATAGACCTTTTAAGTCGCATAAGTGTGCTCTATAACATTCCGCAGTGGATTGTTAATAGCGGTGCTGTGGCAATTGTTATTATTTTGATTGCTTCTCCTTTTGTGGTGCGTTATTTGATGCAACCTAAATATTATAAATTTCGTGAAATGATTTTATTTAAAGTTTTATGGCGCTGGAAATATAAAAAAGGTGAGGTGATAGGGTTGTGGTGCTATTGCCCTAAATGTCAGGCTCTGCTCATGGTCGATGATGAAAATTGTCGCTCTGAGGAAAATTTGCAGAATAAACTTACTTTTTTTATTTGCCATGAGTGTGGAGGAAATGAATTAGGTCGGGTTGTCGGTGGCGATAGACGTTATGTTTTAAGCCTTGTCAAACGTGATATTTGG
>RZYK01000058.1 GCA_009930355.1 Campylobacterota bacterium
ATGGATATGGGAAGTTATAGAGGTCTTAGACATAGAAAAGGCTTGCCAGTTCGTGGTCAAAAAACAAAAACGAATGCGCGTACTCGAAAAGGTAAAAAACGCACCGTTGGCGCAAAAGCTAAATAACGAAGTCTCAAAGGGAAACAGATGGCAAAAAGAAAAGTAGTACGTAAAAAAGTTGTTAAGAAAAATATTGCAAAGGGTATCATTTATATCTCTGCAACATTTAATAACACTGTCGTAACTGTAACTGATGAGATGGGAAATGTTATTGCTTGGAGTAGCGCAGGCAGTTTGGGCTTCAAAGGGAGTAAAAAATCAACTCCTTATGCTGCACAGCAAGCTGTAGAAGATGCACTTACAAAAGCAAAAGAACATGGTCTCAAAGAAATCGGTATTAAAGTTCAAGGACCTGGCAGTGGTCGTGAAACAGCAGTAAAAAGTGCTGGTACAACAGAAGGTATTAAAGTCTCTTTCTTAAAAGACATTACCCCTCTACCACACAATGGTTGTAGACCTCCAAAAAGAAGAAGAGTATAATTCTAGTATTTTAGAAATTACTTTTTAAAAGAAACAGAATAAATTTTTTCGTTTATGCAATAGATTAGGAGAAAAAATGGCAAGATATAGAGGACCAGTCGAAAAGCTTGAAAGAAGACTTGGTGTCAGCTTAGCCCTTAAAGGTGAGCGCAGACTTGCTGGTAAAAGCGCATTAGATAAGCGACCATATGCACCAGGTCAACATGGACAAAGAAGAGCAAAAATTAGTGAGTATGGACTTCAATTAAGAGAGAAGCAGAAAGCTAGATTTATGTATGGAGTTTCTGAAAAACAATTCAGACGTATTTTTGACGAAGCAGCAAGAAAAGAAGGCAATACAGGTGTCAACTTAGTGCTTCTTATCGAAAGAAGACTTGATAATGTTGTCTATCGAATGGGTTTTGCTACAACAAGAAGATTTGCTCGTCAGTTAGTCACGCATGGTCATATATTAGTGAATGGTAGTAAAGTTGATATTCCTTCCTATATTGTACGTGCAGGTGATAAAGTTGAGGTTTGTGAAAAATCTAAAAATAATCCTCAAGTTAAAAGAGCACTAGAGTTAACACAACAAACTGGTATAGCTCCATGGGTTGATGTTGAAAGAGAAAAAGCAATGGGTATTTTTACACGAATCCCAGAGAGAGAAGAAGTAGTTATTCCGGTTGAAGAAAGATTAATCGTTGAGCTATACTCTAAATAATTAAGTAGGTAGCATATGAAAAAAATCAATACATCAGCTTACATGCCAACTGAGATTGAGGTCGAAAATATTTCAGCAAATAAGGTTCAAATTAGTGCATATCCATTTGAATCTGGTTTTGCTGTAACATTGGCCCATCCTTTACGAAGACTTCTTTTAAGTAGTACTGTAGGATCGGCACCGACGGCTGTAAAAATTGAGGGCGTAACCCATGAATTTGATAGCATGCGTGGTATGCTTGAAGATGTTGCTCTTTTTATTATTAATCTTAAAAATATTCGCTTTAAAATTAAAGGCGATGAGAAACGTATAGAAGTGAATTACTCTTTTTCTGGACCACGGGAAATCAAAGGAAGTGATCTTGCTAATGCACATGTTGAAATTGTTACACCAGATACTTATTTGGCAACAATCAATGAAGATGCAGAGCTTAATTTTTCTTTGATTCTTGAAAAAGGAATTGGTTATGTTCCAAGTGAAAATACACGAGATTTAGTGGGTGATGATTATATTGCACTCGATGCTTTTTTTACTCCTGTAAAAAGAGCTGTTTATGATATAGAGAATGTTTTAGTTGAAGATAATCCAAATTATGAAAAAATTGTTTTTACAATTGAAACAGATGGACTTGTCTCCCCAATTGAGGCGTTTAAAAATTCTCTTGAGGCTATGTATTCTCAGATGTCAGTATTTAATGGTATCTTAGATATAGCCGTTGTTCCAAAGAGTGAAAGTTCTAATGAAGATGTTGAACTTGGAAAACTACTACAAAGTGTTGAGGAGTTAAATCTCAGTGCACGTAGTTTTAATTGTTTAGATAGAGCAGAGGTTAAGTATATTGGTGAACTTTCTCTTATGAGTGAAACAGAGTTGAAAGACCTTAAAAATCTAGGCAAAAAATCGTTAGAAGAGATCAGACAAGTCATGGAAGAGAGTGGTTATCCAGTAGGATATAACTTTTCTGAAGAGACAGCAAGTTTGCTCAAGAAAAAAATTGAAGATTTAAAATCTGAAGCCAACGAGGGTTAATTTATGAGACATAAGCATGGATATAGAAAGCTTGGTCGTACTTCATCACACAGAGCAGCGTTGTTGAAGAACTTGGCTATAGCTGTTATTAAATATGAGAAAATCGAGACAACACTTCCTAAAGCTAAAGAGCTTAGAGGATATGTTGAAAAATTGATTACAAAAGCTGGAGTTGGTGGTGATCATGCCCATAAAACAGTTTTTGCGGCACTTCAAGATAAAGAGTGTACCAAAAAACTTGTGAATGAAATTGCCCCTAAATATGTTGAAAGAAACGGTGGTTACACACGTATTATTAAAACACGTATTCGAAAAGGCGATGCTGCGCCAATGGCGTTTTTAGAGCTCGTTTAATTCTTTGATTTGGGAACTTTATGTTCCCAAATTTTCTTAAAAATTAAAATTTTTTTTACTTCTTTTTTTACTTCTTTCCTCTTAAATTAAGTCACTTTTAACGCAAACTATTGTTAAATTAGCTACTTTGCTATAGGAGAATATATGATACCATTTAGTGACGAAGAGCTACTTCCTGCTGTTGAAAAATCACTTGAGAAAATTAAACCAATGTTAGCGTTAGATGGTGGTGGATTGACATTGCTTGGAATAAAAAACGGCCATGTTTTTGTTCAATTACAAGGTGCTTGTCAAGGATGTGCATCGAGTGGCCAAACTTTAAAATATGGGGTAGAGCGTCAATTAAGAATTGATATTCATCCCGAGCTTGAGGTTGTAAATATTTTACCCGGAATGGAAGACGAGTTTGAATCATTTGGAGAGTAATGAACGAGTATATAAAAAAAGGTATTGAAAAATTTTATGAAAAAAACTTTAGGGAGGCGATGTTTCAGTTTTCATTAGCATTAAGTGAGCAGCCAGATGCAAAAGAAGCACGGATTGGTGCTATTTTATCTGATATGGCTATGCATAATGAAGAACAAGCGGTAGCTCTTTTTGAGTATTATCTGTTTACAAAAGAACATGGTTCTGAAGATATTGAAGAAGCCATTGAAGAGATTATCAATTCAGTTGAAAAAAATAGTGAAAAAATCGCACATTTATTTAAGCAAGGTGATTTAGAAAGCCGTATTAATGCAGAAAATGGTATTAAATATGAAGATTTTTTGACACTTATTGAATCTCGTGGGAGTTTCAAAGAAGCTTTTGAAGATATTATGTTTTCAACAAAGGTTATTATTTCCAAAAAAGAAGATTTCGTTGATTTTTTAAGCAAGTTAATCGAAAATGGTTTTAGAGAAATGTCATTAAATTATCTTGAAAGTGCTGTTACACTTTTTCCTAATGATGAACAGCTTTTATCACTCATCAAAAAAGTACAAAAATAGGGAGTTAGCCCTTGAAAATAGAGCTTCAAAATTGTGATCCGTTTTTACATGTAACGGATAATTCTAGTGAATGTGATGCAAACACTCTTTTTCTCTTAACAGATCAAAATGCATCTTATGAAAAAAGTGCTCATGAAAAAGGATGTAGAAAGGTTATCACTGCTAAAGAGTGTTTAACCCTTTTAGGTATTGAGGGAAAGATTAAAATTGTTGGTATTACGGGTACTAACGGTAAAACAACTACAGCTGCGGCTATTTATTCCATCTTACTTGATTTAGGAAAAAAAGTAGGGTTGCAAGGAACACGTGGTTGTTTTATTAATGACGTGCGTATTGAAGAAAAGAGTTTAACGACTCCTCCTATTTTGCAAACGATTAAAAATTTAAAAATGGCAGTAGCGCAAGGATGTGAATATTTTGTGATGGAAGTGAGCTCTCATGCGATTGCTCAAAATCGTATTGATGGACTCTCTTTTGTACTCAAGATTTTAACCAATGTTACGCAAGATCATTTAGATTTTCACAAAAGTATTGATGAATATATCGCGGTAAAAAGCCACTTTTTTGAAGATGAAAGTTTAAAACTTATTAATAAAGATGAGCGTAATATTCGTTTTAATCGCACCAATGCTATGAGTTATGGTATTGAACATCCCGCTACCTATAAAATTTTAGCCTATTCATTGAACGAAGGAATAAGCGCTGCTGTCTCAAAGATTGAAAACGTGTATGAATTTGAATCATCCATGCATGGTTTTTTTAATCTTTATAACCTTTTAGCTGCAATTAGTGCTGTGGATATGTTGGGTGTTGCAAGCATGGATGAGATTTGTGGGACAGTTTCGCATTTTGGTGGTGTGGAGGGGCGTATGCAAGTTATTTCACAAGAGCCTCTCGTGATTGTTGATTTTGCGCATACCCCTGATGGGATGGAAAAAGTTTTAGAGAGTATCAAAGAACGTGATATTATTGTTGTTTTTGGTGCGGGGGGTGATAGGGATCGAACGAAGCGCCCTAAAATGGGAGCTATGGCTGAACGTTACGCTAAAAAAATTATCGTAACGAGTGATAACCCTCGATCAGAAGAACCTCAGTCTATTATTGATGAGATCTTAAGCGGTATGCAACGCAAAGAATCTTTACATGTAAAGATAGATCGCTATGAAGCTATTGAGCAAGCGCTTTTAATGCAAGAAAGCAACGATGTGATACTGATCCTTGGTAAAGGGGATGAAACCTATCAGGAGATTGCAGGCGTAAAATATCCTTTTGATGATAGAGTAGTTGTGCGTGAAATACTTGCACGATGGGCTAAGCAAAAATAGGATAAAATAAAAAAATTTCTTAACTTTATGAGGTAACAAGCGATGACGCTGGAGATGTTATACAGTAAAATTCACAGAGCCACGGTTACGGATGCGAATTTAAACTATGTTGGATCTATTACGATTGATAAAGAGCTAATAGAGGCTTCCCATTTAAAAGTGGGTCAAAAAGTAGAAGTGGTGAATATTAATAATGGTGAACGCTTTACGACCTATGTTATTGAGGGAAAAGCAGGAGCAAGAGATATTTGTCTCAATGGCGCTGCGGCTAGAAAAGCGCATATTGGGGATAAAATTATTATTATTGCGTATGCCCATTTGAATGAAGATGAAATAAAAACATTTAAACCAACTGTTCTTTTGGTTGATGAAAGCAATGCTATGGTTGAAGTAAGAGATTATATCTGATGTTTGAAAATTTTGATTTGTCAAAAATGGGTGCAATGCTTGAAGAGGCACAAAAAGAAGCGCAAAAGATGCAAGAAGAGGCAAGCACGAAAGAGTTTACAGCCAAAAGCGGTGGTGGGCTTGTCAGTGTGAGTATGAATGGCAATGGTGAAATGATTGATATTACTATTGATAATTCATTGCTTGATGATAAAGAGTCTTTACAAATTCTTCTTATTAGTGCAACGAATGATGTTATAAAAATGGTAGAGGATAATAAAAAACTGGCAACAAACCAAATGCTTTCTCGTTTTGGAGGCTTTGGCATAAAGCCATAAGGAGCGTGAGTGAAACGTATTACTCTTTTTTTTCTTAGCATAGTGTGTATGCTTTTTGCAGCCGATGCCCCCATTGTTGCCAATAAAGCAGAGTTTGTGTATCCTGATTTTTCACAGTGTTATGAAAAAAATAAGGGCTCCATTGTCTATTTTGGAAATACTCGAGCGATTGCTTTGAGTGAAAAGTATGCGGTTGCGTATTCCAAAGAGAAGCCTAGCGTTGCTTATGCTAAATATGATTACCTTTCGCATCTCTATCTTTTTGAGTCACCAAAACCTTTGATGCCTATGAAACTAAAAACGACAGCGGAATTAAAATTAGGTGAGTGGCTTGGAAGTATGACGGACAAATCTATTATTGCGGTCAATGCCTCAAAAATAGGAAAAAGTGCCAATGAGTTTTTTGAATTTGGAGGCGTGGGCGAAGTCAATGCCATTGTGGGTGGTTTGTGCTGTGAAATGTATGGTTTAGGTGTTGGTGATAAATTTTTTATTGGTAGTGAAGCATTGGAGCAGTTTATGCTTGGGAAAAGCGCTTCTTTTTCAGAATTAGGAGTGCGTATTGTCGATGGCAATGAAAGCGTCATTGTGGATTTTGTAGATCCTACTTTTAAAGAGGCACGTTTAAAAGCAGGCGATAAAATTACCCTATTGAATGGGAAAAAAGTGAGCAATGTTAGTGAGTTTAGTGAAGCACTGAAAATTTTTAAAGATTTAAGTAAGGTGAGTGCTCAAATTCAGCGGGATAATGCATGGATTGAAGAGAATATTTTAGCACCAAAAGTGGAAGCTAAAAAAGTGGAAGCACCTAAAGTGAAAAAAACACCACCTCCCAAAAAAGAGAGTTATTTACAAACTAAAGGCTTTAAGTTTGACAATGATCTTAAAATTATTGGCATTGAGCGAGGTTCTTTTGCAGAAAAGAGTGGTCTTAAAATCGGAGATCGTTTGATGCAAATCGATCGAGTTCCTATGGAGCGTGTGTCTGAAGCTGATGCATATTTGGCAAAAAATCGTAATCGTGACATGAGTTTGCTCTTTGAGCGTGATGATTTTCAATTTTTTGTTACCTTAAAACGTTAAAAGGGATCGTTTGAGTTCTAAAATTTTAGTTGAAACATTTGAAACTTTTTTAAAAAAAGAGCTTCCTACTGTCGAGAGTTTCCACCCTCATTTTAACCGTGCGCTTAGCGAAATGCTTGATGTGGGAGGTAAACGTTTTCGTCCTCTTTTACTCTTAAGTGTTGTGGAATCTTCTTCTCCTTTATTGCTTGAAAATGCTTTACATGTAAGTTTGGGTTTAGAGATGATGCATACGTATTCATTGATTCATGATGATCTTCCTTGCATGGATAATGCGCAGTTAAGAAGAGGGCATCCGACCTTACATGTAAGCTATGATGAAACAACGGCTGTGTTAGTTGGTGATGCGCTTAATACCCATGCATTTTATAAAATAGCCAATGCCCCTTTAAGTGCAGAAACTAAGATTAAGCTCGTTTCTATTCTCTCGGGCGATGCTGGAATTTATGGCATGGTTTTAGGGCAAGCGATTGATTGTTTTTTTGAAGATAAACGTTTAGATGTGGAACAGCTAAGCTTTTTACATGTACATAAAACAGCCAAACTTATTGCGGCATCTCTTCTTATGGGAGCGGTTATTTGCGAATTAGATAAGGCAACACAAGAAACACTGTACCAATTTGGATTGAAATTAGGGCTTTTGTTTCAAGTGCAAGATGACATTATTGATGCCACATTGAGCCCTGAAGAAGCGGGAAAACCGACTCAAAATGATAGCCATAAAAACTCCTTTGTGAATCTTTTAGGGTTAGAGGGTGCTGTAATGGAAAAAGAGAAACTTTTACGTGAGTTAGAAGAGGGATTGCATACGCTTGAAAGACCTTTGGCGCAAAGACTTCAAGGTATTATGAATGATTATTTTAAAGTTTGATTGAGGAATAGAAATGGAAAATAAAACGTTATTAAAAAAACAAGCTGATACGATACGATTTTTAGCAGCAGATATGGTGCAACGTGCTAATAGTGGACATCCTGGTGCACCGATGGGACTTGCTGATATTGTGACTATTTTGGCTAGACATATTCATCATAATCCTAAAAATCCAAAATGGATGAATCGTGATCGTCTTATTTTTAGTGGTGGACATGCCTCAGCGCTTGTTTATTCATTTTTACATTTGAGTGGATATGATTTAAGCATTGAAGATTTAAAAAATTTTAGACAATTAGGTAGCAAAACACCAGGACACCCAGAATACGGTGACGTGCCAGGTGTGGAAGTCACAACAGGTCCTTTGGGACAGGGAATTTCTAATGCGGTTGGTTTTGCAATGGCGGCAAAATATGCTGCGAATATTTTGAACAAACCTAGCGCAGAAGTGATATCTCATAAAGTTTATTGTTTGTGTGGTGATGGTGATCTTCAAGAAGGCATTAGTTATGAAGCGTGTTCTTTGGCGGGGCATTTAGGCTTGGATAATTTAGTGGTGATTTATGATAGCAATGCTATTACCATTGAAGGCGATACTTCTATTGCATGGAGTGAAGATGTTAAACATCGTTTTGAAGCGCAAGGGTGGGAAGTCTCTCGTATTGATGGTCACAATTATGATGAAATTAATGCCGTTTTAGAGCAAGCAAAAGCGCAAACAAAACCCTATTTGATTATTGCAGATACGATTATTGCTAAAGGTGCGTGTGAGATGGAGGGAAGCCATCATGCGCATGGAGCACCTTTGGGATGTGAAGAGATTAAAAATGCAAAAATTAAAGCAGGGTTTGACCCAGAGTTAAGTTTTGTGGTCGATGAAGATGTTAAAGCACGTTTTAGTTGTGCCCTTGAAAAAGGAGACCTTGCAGAAGCGCAATGGAATGCTTTCATTAAAAATAGCCTCACTCCTGAGCAAAAAGAACTTTTTGAAGCCCTTTTAAATCCTGATTTTTCAAAAATTGAGTGGCCTTTGTTTGAAAATGATGTGGCAACACGTGATAGTAATGGAAAAATTCTCAATGCGATTGCCAAAGCCATTCCTAGCTTTTTGGGAGGAAGTGCCGACTTAGGACCTTCCAATAAAAGTGAATTAGCAGGCATGGGAGATTTTCCATATGGTCGCAATATGCACTTTGGTATTCGTGAACATGCGATGGGTGCTATTATTAACTCGTTTGCTTTGTATGGGCTTTTTATTCCTTATGGTGCGACATTTTTTATTTTTAGTGATTATATGAAGCCTTCTGTTCGTCTAGCAGCGCTTATGAAACTGAAAAACTTTTACATTTGGACACATGATAGCATTGGTGTGGGAGAAGATGGTCCGACGCATCAACCTATTGAGCAACTGAGCCAATTTAGAGCACTTCCTAATTTTTATGTGTATCGTCCATGCGATGGCAGAGAAAATGTAAAAGCATGGCAAAAGGCACTGAGTATGCAAGCACCTGCGGCATTTGTTTGCTCTCGTCAAAAACTCAAAGCACTTAAAGATGAGAGAGTCTATGGAGATGTGGAAAATGGTGGTTATTTACTCACAAAACGAGACCATGCCAGTGTCACGTTGATGGCTAGTGGTAGTGAAGTTTATCTTGCGCTCCAAGTGGGTTGTCGTTTGGAAAAATTGGGTGTGAATGCCAACATTGTCAGTGTCCCTTGTTTTGATTTATTGGTTGAACAAGAAAAAGTATACATTGAAACAATTATTGATCCTAAAACGAAAGTGGTTGCTATTGAAGCGAGCGCAGGTAATGAGTGGTATCGTTATGCGGATGAGGTCATTGGTATGAAACGTTTTGGCGCAAGTGCTCCCGCTGAGTTGTTATTTGAAAAATTTGGACTTACTCCTGAGGGTGTTACAAAAACAGTGTGTGGATTTTTAAATATTTCATATGAAAATGTCGGTGTGGATTGTAAGCAGTAAGTATGGAAAAAGTCATTATTTTTGATTTAGATGGCACCCTTTTAGATACACTTGAAGATATTGCGATCAGTGCAAATTTTGCGCTGACACAATTAGGTTTTGAACCACAAGAGACTCAAAAGTATCGTTATTTTGTCGGAGAGGGCGTCTTTAAGCTTTTTGAGAATATTTTTGCCTCTCATCCTCAAAGCACAGAGACAATTCAAAAAGCGGTAACGTTGTTTGAATCACATTATGCGAAGCAGTTTAATCAAAATACGAAGTTATATGAGGGGGTTAGCAAACTGCTGACTTTCCTTCAAACGCGCGGTTTTAAAATGGCCATTCTCTCCAATAAACCAGATAGTTTTACTAAAATGTGTGCGGTTAAATATTTACGTCAATGGCACTTTGAAAGGGTCTTTGGTATTCGAGAAGGTGTACCACGAAAGCCTGATCCTAGCGCTGCTTTAGAGATTTGTGAATCTTTACATGTAAAGCCTGAAGCATGTTATTATTTGGGCGATACGATGATTGATATGCAAACAGCCAATCGTGCTGGTATGATGGCTATTGGTGCTTTGTGGGGATTTAGAGATGAAGATGAGCTTTTAGCTCATGGGGCAAAACAGATTGCAAAAACACCCAGCGAGGTGATTAAACTCCTCGCTGAAGTGTGATGAATTAGGATTTAAATTTTCCTAATTCATTGTTAAGATTTTCTGTCATAGCGTGAAGGTGCTCACTGGCTTGTGAGACGTTATCAATGCTCGTGACATTTTCTTTAGAAATTACATTGATTTTCTCAATTTCTTCTACCATACCTTTAATTTGTGTTGCGGTATGAACAAAATTATCAACCGTTGTATGCGCATCTTCAATGGTTTTTTTGATGGT
>RZYK01000304.1 GCA_009930355.1 Campylobacterota bacterium
CCGCACCGGTGGCGAAACCATTATCGCCAGAGCATGCAGAACCGTTCCTGGTTTTGCTAAAACTTATCAAACTTTTGAAAGAACGCTTACCCTTCGTCAGCGCAGCAAAAGCGCCATGCAAAACTACGGACGAAGTATTGCAAAGGTAGCACTTCATTTTAGAACTGATCCTTTGGATCTGAGTATGGAACAAATCAACGATTTTTTGTATGCCATGCTCAAAAGCAGCACTTCTCCGAGCAAAAGCTATTTTCGGCATACGGTGTATGGTTTAAAGTGTTTGTTCAAGATGATGGGTAAGCAGGAAAAAGCACTGAAGATGCCACCCATACGCAACAATGAGACTGTTCCTGTAGTGCTTTCGTGCGAAGAGGTTAAAAGAATGCTACGTTTGACTGCCAATCTGAAACATCGTGTGTTGATCGGGTTACTTTACGGATCGGGTTTGCGTATGAATGAAGCCCGAAAGGTAAAAATTGCCGACATTGACACCGCACGTTTGCAGTTGAGGATCATCCAGAGCAAAGGTCGGAAAGACCGCTATGTGGTGCTTTCCAAATTGCTTGCCAGAGGGATTAAACAATATCTTTTGCAGGAAAAACCACAGGTTTATCTCTTTAACGGACAGACACCGGGCGAGCCAATGGGTGAGCGTTCCATTCAATGGATCATCAACGAAGCTGTTGAGCGTGCCGGCATTCAAAAACCTACCACTTGTCATACGCTGCGGCATACTTTTGCCACACATCTGCTCGAAAACGGAGCCGACCTTTTTAGCATCAAAGAACAACTTGGACATGCACGGATTGAAACTACATTGGTTTATTTGCATATTGCACAGTTTACGCCAAAGAGGGTAAAAAGTCCGCTTGATAATCTTTATCAGCAATGATTCGCCCGACAGCCGAACTTTCAGAGGTGATCAAGCGGTATGGTAAAGATTTCATTGAAAAGTTTAATCCATTAGGTTATCACAAAGGAGTTTTGCATGCACTTTCAGTCTGTCGTACTGCTGAATTGGGTGGACACGTTGATCAATGTGAAGATTGTGGTTACATCAGGGTTAGTTACAACTCCTGCAGGAATCGTCATTGTCCAAAATGTCAGATTGTGAACAAAGAGCGCTGGATTATGGCGCGTGAAGCCAATCTTTTGCCTGTTGGTTACTTCCACGTGGTATTTACCCTGCCCGATTGCCTGAATCCATTGTGTCAAAAATACCCAAAAGCGCTTTACGATCTGTTGTTCCGTTCAGTTCGCGATACTCTCTTTGTCTTTGCTGCTGATCCAAAGCATTTGGGAGCTGAAATTGGTTATATATCCGTTCTGCATACATGGGGACAGACACTTACGCTTCATCCTCATTTACATTGCATCATCCCTGCTGGCGGGATCACCGTAAAAGGCAACTGGAAGCAAGCCCGCAGCAAAGGCAATTTTCTTTTCCCGGTAAAAGCGCTCAGCAAAGTTTTCAGGGCAAAGTTCCGTGATGGGTTGTTACAAGTTGCCAAAGATGCCGGTTTTGAAGTTTCCTCCGATTTGCTCCGGACAATGCACCAGTCCAACTGGGTGGTATATGCAAAAGAACCTTTTGCTGGTCCAAAGCAGGTCATCGAATACCTGGGGCGATACAGCCATCGGGTAGCTATAAGCAATCATCGCTTTGTTTCTATTGATGATGGAAAGATAACCTTCCGCTACAAGGATTATCGCCATAGCAACAAACAAAAGCTGATAACACTCGATGCAACGGAATTTCTGCGTAGATTCTGCTTACATATTTTACCACCCCGGTTTGTCAAAATCAGGCATTACGGGTTTTTATCATCTCGTATAAAAGCATCTGAATTGCCTGTTTTGCCGGGAAAGTCAGTTGAAACCACCCGGAAGTCTGAACCAGCGCCTAAACTCTCCTGGCAGGAATTGTGCCGCCAACGACTCAACTACGATCCGGAAATTTGCCCTTGCTGCCATACCGGCCGCATGAAAACCATCGAAATCATCCTTCCGCGCTCTCCACCAATTGCCAGTATAATTCTCCAAAAATCAAATCAAAAGTGCGCATTCTGAAACTCTCCATGCGGAAGGGATGGCTACTGCATTGATGTGTTGCTGATTTTTGGATGATAAATCGACGAAATTTAACGATGATTAAAATAAAATTGATGCTCAAACTACTCACCTGAC
>RZYK01000305.1 GCA_009930355.1 Campylobacterota bacterium
TGATTATAGCAAAGAAGTTTAGTAATAGCCTACGCAAATTCCATTGCTGAGTTGAATTTTTTTTTCAAAGGGAGAGGGACCAAAATATTTGCATTTTTCAATGTAAATGTGGTAGTTATAACTTAGATTTAAGTCGTCATAAAATTTTTTGAGATTGACAAATTTGACATCGCAGACATCTATAATCTCTAAGGCTTTATAGATGCACGAGTTATTTTTCTCGATGAGATGAGAAGGTGCAAGTCCTGTGTATTTGCAAAAGGCTTGAGACTGAACCATGCCCGTAAGGTCGGTACACTCTTTGATAAGCGTTTTGTAACGAGGCAAGATGCTCTCCTTGCGTAAAAAAACCACCCTCGCATCATCAAATTTAGCCGCTTCGACATTTTTCCAGTAACGGTAAGCATTGGACGAAATCCCAGCAAGTTGGCTAAACTCTTTGTTTAAAACATAGTTGTTCAGCCAATGGTTATGCGTGAGGATTTGCATCTGCATTTACATTATCTTCATGCCTAATTGTGCAAGGACGATGACCAACACCAGTCCTAAGGGATAAACCGCTGCGTAAGCGATGGAAGGGTAGTCGGTTTTGGTCATATTGTTTGCCATGGTCAAAGAAGGTGTAGAGGTCATAGCCCCTGAGAGAACACCCAAAATATCAATAAAATTCATCTTTAAAATGACTTTACATGTAAAGGCAACAAGCCCCAGTGAAACCACAAGTGCACCCAAAGCGATGGCGATGGGTAAAAAGCCGTTGTTGTGCAGGGATTCGAGTAGGTATTTTCCCGCATTGGTTCCTAATGTTGCGATAAAGATGAGCTGTCCTAATGTTTTTAACAGCGTGGTAGAGTGCGGTGAAAGGTTCCACACAATGGGTCCTACGCGTCCCAAACGACCGAGTACCAATGCCGTAATTAAAATGCCCCCCACAAAGCTGAGTTTAATGGCACCTACTGCTGGAATATAAAAAGGAATGCTTCCTAATAATATGCCTAAAACAACCCCCAAAGAGATAGGTAAAAAGTCAGCCGCTGGGTATTTTAAAAGGTCGTTACCAATGAATTTGGTTACTTTCTCAACATACATTTCGGGTGCTACGACATAGAGTTTATCACCAAGGCGCAAGGTAAGATTGGGGTAGGAAGGAATGTCAATACCCGCACGTCTGACTTTGGTGATGACGGTGCGCAAGGACTTAAGCTCTTTAATCATGCCAATTTTTTTACCTACAATCTCTTTATTGGTGGTAAGAAGTCTAAGCACTGCCATATCGTCTTTGAAGACATGCTCTTCGCCTATCTCTTGTCCTAGTACAATGCTTAAGTTTGCCAGTTGTTCATCGGTTCCTGCCACACGAATGACATCACCAAAATGCAAAATGGCATCATCGTCATCATGTTCTATGGTGCCATCTAAACTCATACGCTCAATAATCGTAGCGGTCATAGCTTCGATTTTGGATTTTTTAATCTCACTGGTTTTGAAGTTTTCATTGGTGATGCGAAAATTTCGGGTATGAATGTCAGGAAAACGTGTTTTTTGTGCCGCTTCATACGCCTCAACCTCTTTGTGCAAATCCACACGAAAGAGCACAGGTAAAAGACGCATAAACAAAACGGTCACCACAATGCCAAAAGGATAGACCAAACCAAACATAACCGAAGTGGTAGCAGTATTTTTAATCTCAAGAGCGGCGGCAAGTGCTGGTACAGAGGTAAGTGCCCCTGCAAAAATACCATCGGTAATGGTTCGTGGCATTTTGAAAATATATCCGCATGTAAAAATGATGGCAAAGAGAAGCAAGAGAAGCGTAATTGCAATAAGGTTGAGCTTGAGCCCTTCATTTTTAATGGTGTCAAAAAAACCAGGACCTGATTGAAGCCCCACGGCATAGATAAAAATAGCAAGTCCAAAATATTGAAACGCATCGGAGATAACCATGCCATAATGCCCTGCAATTAGCGCGACAATCAGCATGGCAGTCACATCTAAGGAGAAGCCCTTAATTTTGATATTGCCTAATATATACCCCACAGAGATAATGGCAAAGAGGTAGAAAATTTCGTTGTTTATCATTTACATGTAAGCCTTAAAAAAGTTGAGTGATTATATCGCATTTGTTTTTAAGCTTACATGTAAAAAGATTTCACTTTATGCAGGTTTGGTATGCGAAGC
>RZYK01000059.1 GCA_009930355.1 Campylobacterota bacterium
CTAAGAGTGAAGGTGAGTTAGACGAAAAAATTTACAATCAAGACAATATTGAATAAATCTCTTTTTTACATGTAAGGATTTTATTCCTTACATGTAAACACACTATTAGACACATTCCACTTTAAAATAGTGCTTTAAAATAAATGGCGGAATGACGGTTGTCATTACAATGACAAAAATAAGCATGGCATAAATTTCATTAGGTAAAACGCCATTAATTCGCCCCATCTCCGCAAAAATAAGCCCCACTTCACCTCGTGGAATCATGGAAACACCAATAAGAGCATTGTTCCGAATCGATTTTTGAAAAATGAAAAAAGCACCTGCAAATTTTGTCACAAAAGCAAGAATAATAAAGCTTAAGCTCATGATCCAAAATGTGCTAGAACTAAAGTCAATCACTCTTAAATCTAAGGAAAGCCCAACCATAACAAAGAAAATAGGGGTAAAGATTTGAATAATAGGGGTCATATTCACTTTGACATCATTTAAAAGTTGTTCATTGGTTCCAAGAGCGGTTCCAAAAGGAAGAAAGAAACGGCGAGACAAGGCAACGCCTGCGGCAAATGAGCCTAAAATTGCAGGGGCTCCTACCATATGAGAGAAATAAGAAAAAATAAGAATTAAAGAGATAATAATGGTTGGAATGTATCCAGGAACGAGCATTTTGGCATGAAATTTATGAATAAGAAATGAGAGCACTTTGGCGAGGATTGGCGCTAAGATAAGAAAAGAGACAACCATCGTTGTGACAGAAAAAGTGTGTTTAAAACTTACCTCTTGTGCAATAGAAAAATCGTAAATAAAAACCAATAAAATAATACCAATAATATCATCAATCACCGCTGCACCAATGACTATTTGAGCAATGTTGGTTTGCTCCATATGAATGTCTCGAAGCACTCGTAATGTAATACCAATACTCGTAGCAGTCAGTGTTCCGCCAATAAAAAGTGCAATATCAAAAGAGAGGTTAAACAGATAATACGCTACAAAAAAGCCAAAAATCAGCGGTAAAACAACCCCTAGTATAGCAACAGTAAAGGACTTAAATCCCGCATCTTTAAGTCTATGAAAGTCTGTTTCTAAGCCTACTTCAAATAAAAGTAGGATAATACCAATTTCTGCTAAAACTTTTAAAACTTCATTAGGGCTAATGATACCAAAAACAGAAGATCCTAGAAGAACACCTGCTAAGAGTTCTCCTAAAACCGAAGGAATTCCATATTTTGCAAAGAGTTCACTTAAAAAGCGTGCAACAATTAAAATAAGAAAAAGCGATAAAAAAAACTCATGAATTTGCATCTGTAAGTCCTTAAATTCGAAGGATAATCAAACAAATGGTAGTCTCACTCTAATTAATCTGTACTTAAGTGTTATAGGGAGCAATGCTTTACATGTAAAGATTAGGCAAGAAAATTTTTAATCCCTGTGAAAATCAGTTGAGCGGCTAATGCTGCAAGGACAAGACCCGTTACTTTACTAAGGACAATAAGCCCTGTTCGACCAATTAATTTTTCAATATGCCCTGAGAGATAAAGTAATAAGCCAATACTTACAATAGCACTTAAGAGTGCACTTGAACCTAAAAGCATATCGTGAAGCGTATCAATATCTGCACCCATAACCATCAATGCGCCCACCGTTCCAGGTCCAACCGTTACAGGAATAGCCAAAGGCACAACAGCATGTTTCAAAATATCAGCTTTACATGTAGGAATATCATTAATCTCTTTTTGTACCAAATCAACAGCTGTTAAAAAAAGAAGTGCACCCGCTCCAATACGAAAAGCATCCAGTGTAATACCAAAAAGTTCAAAAAGATATTTACCAAAAAAGAGAATAATTAAACACGTCACAGAAATGGCCAAAGTGACTTTCATAGCAAGGCGTTTTTTATCACTCTCTTCAACGCCTTTAGTCATGGATAAAAAAATAGTAGTCACAAAAAAAGGTGTCATAATAAAAAAGAATTTGACATAAATAGCAAAAAATGCTGAGAGATGAATCATAGGGTACTCCTTAAAAAGTGGGTATTATAGCACTTTTTCAGTTCTACTTTGGCAGAATAAGCGTATGAAAAAAGAGATACATTACCTCATTGAATACCTTGCAAAAAGCAAGGAAAATCCATTTTGTGTGCTTTTACTAGAGAGCTTAAATGAAATGATGCTTTATACACCGACTCGATTTACACCTACGCAAATCAGCGCTTTGATGGAGCATCATGCGCTTATTGTTCCTCAAAATGTACACGAGGGAATGGCACAGCTTGAAAAATGTTTAGAAGCTTATTTGCCCGAGGCACTAAATGAAGGAAAGAAAGCCCTTTTTATGACTCTTTTAGAGGTGAATTTTCCTAAGAAAAAAGGTTTTTTAAAAATCTCTTTAGAGCTTTTTCTTTCTCAGCTTGAACCTGTGGAAAAGAGCATTTATGAGAATCTTTTAGCCTATATTTCAGGGCTCAATCGTGCATTAGCACTCTTTTTTGTTTTCGCTAAAGAGGAACCTCAAACCTTTACTCCAGAGAGTTTTGTTCATTTTGGAGAACATTTACATGTAAAGTTGTGTGAGCTTATTTTTAATGATGAAGAAAAAAACTTCCTAGAAAAAGGACTCAAAGAGTTATTGGGCGTTTATTTGACACTTTATGGCAAATATCTTTACATGTAAAGGAAAATCATCCTTTTTTTATCTTTTGATTGGATTATAATTTTTATAAAGGATAACCATGAATCAAGAAGAAAAAATCTTAAGTTGTGCTGACTGTGGTACGATTAACTGCCATAAACAAGAGAGTACTTATCCAAAATTTTGTTTGACGACCAATGTAGATGAAGCGATGCTTGAAGAGTCTATTGCCTGTTATAAGGCGGAGGGAATGGATAGAAATATTGCTATTGCCTCCGCACAAATTGAGGGAAAATACTATGGAAAGCTGACTCGTGTTGAAGAGATTATGGCATTTGCAAGGCGTATTGATGCAAAGAAAATTGGTATTGCTTGCTGTGTAGGTTTGGTGAGTGAAGCCAAACTTTTTACAAAAATTTTAAAAATTAACGGCTTTGATCCTTTTATGGTTATTTGTAAAGTAGGCTCACGAGATAAAACAGAAATTGGACTAAAAGATAAAGAAAAAATTCGCCCAGGAACATTCGAACCCATGTGTAATCCTATCCTACAAGCTAAATACCTTAATAAAGTTAAGACGGATTTAAACGTCATTATAGGACTTTGTGTTGGACATGATTCGCAGTTTATGAAATATGCCGAAGCGCCTACAACCTATTTGATTGTCAAAGACCGTGTTTTAGGTCACAATCCAGCAGCGGCACTGTACTTAAGTGGTTCGTATTATAAAAAAATGATGATACCAAATGAGTATTAATCGGTTATAATAGCTCCATATCTTATGTATATGGGGCGCAGGTGAGAAAGTTACGATGGTATGGCATACTACTAGGAATATTCTGGTTACCTTACTCACTTTTAGGCATTGAACTTTTGGATGTCGAAAAAGAGTACCTCAAACACCATAAGAGCATTCGGGTGTGTGTTGATCCTGATTGGGCGCCTTTTGAGATGATGGATGAGCACCATCATTACACAGGAATCGGCGCTGATCTTTTATATCTCATTGCAAAGCGCCTTGATATCAACGTAAAAGTAGTTCCAACAAGTGATTGGGCGGAGAGTATGCGAGCTTCTAGGGAAGGGAAATGTGATATTGTAAGCTTTCTTAATCAAACACCCCTTCGTGATGCATGGCTTTTATTTACAAAACCTCATTTTCGTGATCCTAATGTTTTTATTACACGAGAAGAGCATGATTTTATCTCCGATCTTCATGCTTTAAAAGCAGAGCGTATCGTATTCCCTCTAGGAACGGCGATGGAAGAGCGCATACGAAAAACTTACCCAAATCTTAAGGTCATTACTGTTCACTCAGAAGCTGAAGCTTTTGAAATGGTTTCATCAAAAAAAGCAGATATTGCAATGCGCTCTTTAATTGTGGCTGCGTATACGATTAAAAATGAAGGGATGTTTAATCTCAAAATTGCGGGACAATTTCCTGATTATACCAATGAATTACGAATAGGTGTCATCAAGAGTGAGCCCCTTTTACGTGATATTTTAGATAAAGCGATTGCAACAATCAGTGAAGATGAGCGCAGAGAAATTGTAAATAAATATGTTTCGATTCAAGCTCAAACTGTCTATGATTATGATTTAATTATGAAATTAATTTTAGGCTTTATTGCGCTTGGTATTATTTTTTTATGGCGTTATCTTGAGCTTAGAAAATACAATTTAGAGTTACTTTATCTCTCTGAAACAGACCTATTGACAAAAATTTACAATCGCATGAAAATAGAAAAGCTTTTACTTACTTTAACACAAGAAGCGCATCAAAAACGAACATCTCTTTGTGTTTTATTGTTGGATATTGATCATTTTAAAAAGGTCAATGATACATTTGGGCATCCCATAGGAGATCAGGTATTGATTCAAATGGCAGCACTCATAAAGATATCACTCAGAGAAGGAGATTTTCTTGGGCGTTGGGGTGGCGAAGAATTTTTAATGATTTGTCCAAACACTTCGCTAGAAGAGGGGTTTAAGATTGGTGAGCGTATTCAAGAGTGTGTGAAGAAAACAGAGTTTCCTACACAACAGCACCATACTGTAAGTATTGGTGTTGCGATGTTACATAAAGAAGAGAGTGCGTATGATGTGATTGTTCGAGCCGATAATGCTTTGTATCATGCTAAAAAAAGTGGCAGAAATAGCGTTTGTGTCTCTTCTTAAATACTCAAAAAGGAGCATTTTTGCTCCCCGTCTTATTTAAATAATATACTTCCCAATCGAATCATATTAGATCCACATGCAATTGCGAGTTCAAAATCGTTGCTCATGCCCATTGAGCAGTATTTTGCGCCTTTACTTTGAAGGACTTCAAAGAGTTGATGGGTTTTCTCAAAACTTTTTTGAATCACAGGTGTCTCTTCACTGTGTGCACCAATACTCATCACACCTTTGAGCTGAATATTTTTACATGTAAGATGGATTTGTTCATAAATTTCGAGTGCTTCTTCAGGAAGAACGCCTGCTTTTTGCTCTTCATAGGCACTGTTGATTTGCAAAAGAGCATTCATAGATTTATTTTTTACATGTAAACGTTTATCTATTTCTTGTGCCAGTTCTAAAGAGCTGAGTGAATGCATTAAAAAAGGGTCTAAATCAATCAGCTGATTGATTTTGTTACTCTGTAAACGACCGATAAAGTGCCACTCTAAAGGCAGATGCGAGAGTGCGTGGACTTTTTCACTCATGTCTTGAATCTTATTTTCCCCAAAACTGCGTTGCCCTATGTTATACATGGCTTCAATCATCTGTGGCGTTGCGCTTTTACTCGCTGCCACAATTTTGACGATATGATGTCCACTTACGCCTAAACGTGCTTTTTCAATACGGGTAAGAATCGCATCCATTGTTGTGACAAAATCTTTAGTTTCCATTGGCTAACCTGTAAATATCGTTAATAATTGTAAATGCCATAAGGCTTAAAAGCAATCCCCATCCTGCCATGGTCAGGCTTGTAAGAATTTTCTCATTAGGCGCTTTTTTTGTTAGCATCTCATACATATTAAACATAATATGTCCACCATCTAGTGCAGGAATAGGCAGAAGATTGAAAACACCTAGATTAACAGAGATGAGCGCTGTGAGTGCAAAAAGTGCAATAATTCCCGCATCACTTGCATCAGAAGTCACTTTGACGATACTAATAATTCCACCCATTTCTTTAGGTGAAACGACACCTTCAACCAGTTTTTGAAGTCCTGTTAAAATGAGTGTGGTTGCTCTTAGTGTTTGCTCCCACGCAAATTGAGGGAGTTCACTGATACCATAGTGTATCTCTAACGTTTTACCACTAGGAGCTATACCTAGCATTTTTTTCTCTAATATTTCACCAAACATATTTTGGTATTGAGTGATTTTTGGAGTTATTATATAGCTTAAAACACGACCTTCACGCTCAATTTTAAGTTCCAGTTTTTCTGTGCTTTTTTGAATTAAAGCACTCACTTCATCCCATGTTTTAATCAAGACTCCATCAATCATCACAATACGATCATTGCTTTGAATACCCACTTCTAAGGCAACGGAGTTTTCACTTATTTGACCGATAATAGGAGAGAGTTTTGTAACCCCCATACTCCCAATGACGATATAGAGAAAAAATGCTAATAAAAAGTTTGCAAAAGGTCCCGCAAAAAGAATAATAATACGCTTCCATGGAGCTTTTGTAGTATAGCTATCAGCATCCAAACTAATTTTACTAGGGTCTTTGTCGTCTTGACCTTTCATTTGCACATAGCCACCCAGTGGAATTAAAGAGAAACAATACTCTGTTTTTCCAATAATTTTAGAAAAAACTTTTTTCCCAAATCCAATGCTAAAAACTTCAACATGTACACCAAAAAAACGTGCTGCTAAAAAATGCCCAAGTTCATGAAAGAAAATTAAGAAAGAAAGGACTAAAAGAGAAGTAAGCGTACCCATCATTTGACCTCTTTTTTGGTATATCCAATAATATATTCATAGCCAGAATAAAGTGTAAGTGCCACCGCAATCCATAAAAGAACCTCTGCAAAAGGCCAATTCATCATTAAAAAACCAATGGCAATCATCTGAAAAACCGTTTTGATTTTTCCAGCCATACTTGCAGCAATATCCTTCCCATCACTTATTGCAGCGACACGCAATCCTGTAATAAAAAATTCACGGGTAAGAATTAAAAAAATAGCCCAAGGGTTGGCTCTGTCTATCATCATTAAACCTAAAAATGCCGCCAATGTTAGCATTTTATCTGCTAGAGGATCTAAAATAGCACCCAATTGCGTTTTTTGATTCCAACTGCGAGCAATATAACCATCAAAAAAGTCTGTTGCACTGGCAATTACAAAAATGAGGGCTGCAAAATAGTCCAACCAGCTTACATGTAAACCTGAGAATATGCTCAAATCACGGTTCACTAAAAAAACGAACATAAGCGGTGCTAAAGCAATTCTCATGCTTGCAAGGGCATTGGGAAGATTCATCATTTAAATGTCGTTCCGCCATCAATAAGCATGGTATGCCCTGTAATCCAAGAAGCTTTTTCAGAACAGAGAAATAAACACGCACCTGCTAAATCTTGTGGTTGCCCCATGCGACCTAGTGGTGAGAGTTTTGCTGTGACATCACGAACCTCTTCGTAGTTGGTAAAGGCACGTAGGGCATCTGTTTCAATAGGTCCACCGCTAACGGCATTCACGCGAATTCCTTTACAGCCAAGTTCCGCTGCAGCATAACGTACCATGGTTTCAACCGCTGCTTTTGCGGTACCATGACCTGCATAATTCTCAATGTAAACTAAATTACCTGTGGATGAAAGAGAAATAATACTTCCTCCTCCTACTTTTTCCATACGTTTCGCCGCTTCTTGTGCACCCACAACAAACGCATTGACCGTTGCTGTAAAAATATTGTTAATTCCACGAGGTTTTAACTTCATAAATTTGGTGTATCCACCCACAACAGGACGACCAGAAATAATCGCATTAGAGATGAAAAAATCCACACGATCAAACTCTTTATCAATCTCTAAAAAGAGGTCTTTATAGGTTTCAGGTTCTAAAATATTTAAAGAATAAGCTCTGGCTTTGATGCCATAATTTTTTTCTAAATCTTTAACTTGTTCGATTGCTAATTCTTCGTTTGAGTTATAAGTGAAAGCGATATTGACGCCCTCCCTTGCAAATTCATAAACAATCGCTTGACCGATGCCTCTGGTACCGCCGCTAATTACAAGTGTTTTACCTTGCATTAAAATCCTTTAATGGTATATTTTTTAAGTGTATTTTCAATACGTTTCATATTTTCGCTACTCGGTGCACACAGAGGTAAACGGTACTCTAATGTGTCTAATAATCCTGCAATGTACATAGCCGCTTTAATAGGAATAGGATTACTCTCACAAAAGAGAATTTTATTGATTTCATAGAGTGAATCGTTAATGGCTTTTGCCCCATGATAATCACCTTTAAGTGCCAAATGTGTTAACTCTGAAATTTGGTCAGGTAAAATATTGGACGTAACAGAGATAACCCCTGAGCCACCATTAGAAAGAATAGGGTAATTAATCGCATCATCACCACTAAAAACAGATAGAGCAGGTTTATGTGCCAGCAAATCAACACAACGATCAATCGAACCCGTAGCTTCTTTTACGCCAAAAATATTTGGACATGCATCAAAAAGTCTAAAGATAGTATCTGGAAGCAAATCACAGCCTGTGCGTCCTGGAACATTGTATAAAAGGACTGGAATTTCAACTGAATCAGCAATGGCTTTGTAATGTAAAAAAAGACCTTCTTGTGTTGGCTTATTGTAATACGGTGTAACCGAAAGTATTCCGTGTGCCCCATGCGTTTGTGCAAACTTTGCTAATCCAATGGCTTCATGCGTTGCATTACTTCCCGCACCTGCTAGTACCTTAACATTGCTTTTAGAACAAACATCAACAGCTATTTCTATACAACGTCGATGCTCTTCATGATCAAGTGTTGCACTTTCACCCGTTGTACCAACGGGTACAACCACATCAATATTGTTTTTAATTTGTCTTTCTATGAGTTTGGCATATTGTATTTCATCTAATTTACCATTTTTAAATGGTGTAACCAGAGCAGTCATGGCTCCTTGTAAATTGTGTTGCATCTTAATAATCCTTTCGTAAGATCACTGTCGTGGATGATTGTGGTACTAAATAACGAGTTACAGCGTTAATAATATCTTCTTTTTTCAGTTGATTGATCTGTTCTTCATATGTAAGCAAGGGGGTGATATCTCCTTTTGCATAGTAAGAGCCAAAAAGACTTGCTAACTCACTAGAACTTTCTAAATTATGAATAAAATCTGCTTTCGTGTTAATCTTAATCTTCTCAATTTCTTTATCGTTCACATTGCCTTTTTTAATCTCTTCAATAATATTTAAAATCTCCGTTTCAACATTTTCTGCTTTAATGCCAGGATTACATACGGCTAAAAAGAGAAAAACAGAAGGATCTTTGGTTTGCATGGCATAGCCATAGATTTGGTTGACTAACTGTTTTTCATCAACCAAAACACGTTGTAATTTACTGCTTTTGCCACTGCTTAAAAGTTCACTCAGTGCTGAGAGTGCCACTTGGTCTTCATGCTTAAAGTTGGGAATTTTATAGGCAATAGCCACCATTTCCACTTCACTTTCTTTTTTAAGGTGTATTCGTTTTGCACCATCTTGTTGGGGTTCTATTTGATGATGAGGCGCAGGAAGTGGTGTGCTATTTTTAATTTCTGCAAAATATTTTTCAACATTGCTAAAGACAGCTTCGGGTGTAATATCCCCAGCAACAACAACAATAGCATTAGAGGGCTGATAGTATTTAGAGTGAAAACTTCTAATATCTTCAATGCTCCAATTCTTAATATCTTCTTTAAATCCAATCGGTGTCCAGTGGTAGGGATGATAGGTAAATGTATTATTGAAAAGTCTAAAGTATAAATAGCCAATCGGTGAATTATCAGTTCGCCATAAACGCTCTTCTAAGACCACATTACGCTCAGGTTGAAACTCTTCATCTGCGAGTCTTAAGTTTTGCATCAGTTCTGCAAAAAGTTCCAAAGATTTAGAAAGATTTTTTGAAGAACTTTTTATAAAATAATGCGTGTAATCAAAGCCTGTTGAAGCATTATTCACGCCACCAAAGCCTTTCACAATTTCATCAAATTCACCCGATTTTAAATTTTTAGTTGATTTGAAATTTAGGTGTTCTAACATATGGGCAATACCACTTTTACCCATGATTTCATTGCCACTGCCTACTTTGTAAAAAATATCTGTTGTAATAACATCACTTTTATTACTCATAGGAATAACAACAATTTGTAAACCATTCTCTAAGGTTTTTGTGACATGTTGGGGAAGAGAGTTAGCCATTAATGCTCCTAAAAATGTTAAAAAAAATAGTAAAAATTTCATTGTGTATCATCTCCTATCGCTTCCTATAGCTTCACTAATATGATTAAATCCATCACGTTTCATGCGCTCTAAAATTCCCAAATTGATTTCACGATTTAGTGCGGGACCTTTAAAAATAAAAGCTGAGTAAATTTGAATTAAGCTGGCACCCGCCTTAAGCCTTCGATAGGCTTCATCCGCTGAGTCAATACCCCCTACTGAAACGAGGGTTGTTCTTCCAAAAAATTCTTTGGCCAATGCTTCAAACATAACAAAACTTTTTTCGCATAAAACTTTGCCACTAATACCACCAAAATCTTTTGCATTAGGAAGCA